>CAZDYR010000527.1:0-2188 GCA_964509625.1 uncultured Smithella sp.
GCGGTTTTTGTTTTCTGAAAACAAATGTTTAAGGGAGGAAATACTTATGAATGGTGCAAATCGCAGCGGAAGAGGAAATGGCGGCGGGCAGGGAATGGGCGGCGGCCGGGGCCGTAAGGGCGGACCGATTGCCGGCGGCGCGGTGGGCACCTGCCGGTGTCCCAATTGCGGCTATACACAACCGCATGAAAGAGGCGTGCCCTGCACGCAGGTTCCCTGCCCGAAGTGCAAAACGGCGATGATACGTGAATAGACAAACAAACTTGGGAAAGGAGGATTTTTATCATGCCAAGAGGAGATTCAACAGGTCCCATGGGAATGGGACCAATGACAGGTCGTCAGGCCGGATATTGCGCCGGTTACAATATGCCTGGTTTTGTAAATAATGCCGGAAGACGCGGTATGGGGATGGGTTTTGGACGTGGAGCTAATTTAGGAGGGCGAGGCGGCGGATTAAGACGGCGTAATCGCTTTTTTGCAACTGGTGTGCCGGGCAGAGCTTTGTTTGGCGGACCGTTGACGCCATTTCAGCAAACCGATCCGGAAACGGAAAAGCAGGCCCTTAAAAGCGAGGCTGAGTATCTGCAATCCGAAGTGGAAGCGATCAAAAAGCGCCTCGACGAGCTGAACGCAAAAGCCCCGGCAAAATAATTCCCGCAAACCGGAAGTTCAAAAAGGCATGGCACTGCTCATCCATGCCCGGCGGTGGCGCGTTTCTGGCCGCTTCGCGTCGCCGCCACCGATTTTAATCATGCTTTGGCGGGACGAGTGTTAATTCTCCGTAGCTTGCTGCGAGGTGGTTGATTCATTACAGGGGATTGAGGGGCTTAAATCATTTTTCCAAGAATGCATTCGAGGAGCTGAAATTGAAAAAAGTAGGGATTATCATCTGTGCACGCTACGGCAATTGCGGAGGAGGAAAATGCTTCAGGGCAATGCGCGAACGCCATGGCGGGTTTGCCCGATACGCTTCAGATGAGGCGTTGGAAATCGTTGGATATTCGACTTGCGGCGGTTGTCCGGGCGGAAACGTGGAATACGTGCCCGCGGAATTTCTAAAAAACGGCTGCGATGTCGTCCACTTGGCCACCGGTCTTGTGGTGGGGTACCCTCCCTGTCCGCGGCTGGGGCAATTTAAAGTTTTTATTGAAGAGCAATTTAAACTGCCTGTGGTTGTGGGGACTCACCCGATTCCGCTTAAGTATATGGAGACTCACAGCAGACTCCCCTTCTGGAAACAAACAGGCATGGAAGAGCTCACGGGGCACCTGGTGACTGAATCCCAGGATCTGATGGAATCTTATAATTGATTTCAAAGAAAGAAGGAACAATATGAAAATAGCAATCACAACATCCGGTAACGATTTGAATGCGCCGCTCGATACACGTTTCGGACGCGCGCCGAAGTTTTTAATCTACGATCTTGAAGCCAAAACCATTGAGATTATCGATAATGAACAGAATCTGAACGCGGCGCAAGGTGCGGGCATCCAGTCCGCGCAAAACATCGCCCGGCAGGGCGTGAAGGCGCTTGTCACCGGGCATTGCGGCCCGAAGGCGTATCGCGTTCTTCAGGCGGCGGACATTAAAATTTATAACACAAACGCGGCAACTGTCTCGGAAGCGCTGGAATTTTACGTTGCAGGTAAGCTTGCCGAAGCGACAAACGCCGATGTGGAAGGACACTGGGTATGAATCCGTGTAATATTCTTTACTGGTCGATTGGCATCATTCACAGCGAACATACGATCGCCGAGAACACACCCATCCAGCCTGTTTATGCTGAAGGCTGCAAGGGGTCTGTAGAACTTTGCCCGGAGTTTGCAGAAGGTCTGAAGGATCTGGAGGGTTTTTCACATATCTATCTCATTTATCACTTTCATCAATGTCATCAGGTCAAGCTTATCGTTAAACCGTTTTTGCAGGATGTTGATCGCGGTGTCTTTTCGACGCGCGCGCCGTTTCGTCCCAACCCCATCGGCTTGAGCGTTGTGGAGCTGAAAAAGATCGAAGGAAATATTTTGCATATAGAAGGCGTGGATATTCTCGACGGTACGCCGCTTTTGGATATCAAACCTTATACGGAAAAGTTTGACCGGTTTGATTTACGTTCCAGCGGCTGGCAGGATGAAGTAAGTGAAGATACTGCTCAAAAGCGGGGAAAGCGCGGGTATAGCCGGCCATGAAA
>CAZDYR010000528.1:0-2185 GCA_964509625.1 uncultured Smithella sp.
TAAATCAAAGTAACGGCAGATGTCTCTGGCGCCGAAGGCCCTCCCGTTTCGAATTTTGCCGACAAAATGCTCCTTGTCGTTGAGCGCCAGATTCACCATGGGAACACCGAGATCGCGAAGGGCGGCGAGAGTGTCGGGTTCGATCAGGAGTCCGGATACATACATGAAAATGACATCGGCTCTGCTTTCGGCCATCCAGGCCTTCATTTTTTCCACGAGCGCTTTGTTCATTTTAAATTTCCCGGATCGCCGCCATGTCTTGTCATCGTGGTTGAATTCATCATACCAGTCGTAAAGGCGGACGGTTCCGAATTTCTCCATCGCCGGTTTGAGGCAAAAATTTTCCCAGTTGTAATGATGGTAAACCGCGATGATGTTGAGCTTTCCCTTTTGTTTGGGCTGAATATGAGGGTAAATGATCTTGATTTGGGCTTTCAGATCCCGATCGTCCGGCAGCGTAAGCCCGAGCTTCTGAAATTCTCGCAGATACCTATTGCGTTCGCGTTCGAGCCTGAACTTGTTTTTCCAGAGACGAAGGCGCATGCGATATTTCCTTCCCGGAACCATCACCCTGTTCTCCTTATGGTGTACAACCGGATGGTCCCTGATTTGTAAACCTGTTCGTTCATCATGTTGATGACATGACCGGCATCAATGGCCGGAACGGAAAACTTGCGGGCGGCATCCGAACAAACGAGCAGCGCCCCGACGCCGGCGCCTGCCAGGCATAGATCGGTATCCGGAGGGATTTCATCCAGGATGTTCCGGCGGATGTCATCCCATCGCGTCGCGACGTATTCTGCCGGCACGGGAACATGATAAAGTTTTGGAGCGCTGGATCTCGCGCCAAACCAGTTTTTGAAGGAGTCTTTATGGTATTCGGAATTCAAAATGCAGATTTTTTTTCCATCCATCGCAAAGGCAAACTGATCGGAGGTCAGATAGGCGTACAAAACATAAAATGGCATGTAATTGTCGGGCGTCAGACGGATGCCGGCCTTTTTGAGCCTGTCGAGAAAATCAGCGGCCGAACCGTCCGGTTTTTTTTTGAAGAAAGACAGGATCCCCCGGGGTTTTTCGCGGATGTTGCCGGGAAAGATGAGAGGAGCCATCAGCCCATGGGTTGCGACGTATTTCATGGCATCGATATGCCGGGGCATGGCCTTGTGGATAGCCCGCACCGATTCGGCCTGTTTGTATAGACCGTTGCAATTTAATGAGTATCTGTAAAATGCGTATTCACCGTCGGCAAAACGGACGACCGGAAGCGGCTGCTTTTTCTGAAGCGCGTTTTGGATCTGCTGATGCAGAAGGCTGCAGTATTCATCGCCGCCGGACATCCGGTTGGCGAAAAGGCATGTTTCCTGTTCCAGAATGGATTGTGAAAAGATCTTCACCATGGGTTCATTGTCAATGCCGTCAATGTCCAGGCGTTTGAAGGAGAACAGTCCGCTTTTAATCAATTCATCCAAATAACGTTCAGTTTTCATCAATTTCCCCGAATGGTTCAAAAAAGGTTTTTGCGCCTCATCCGCGATGTTATGTCTCCGCAGCGTTGGAGGGTGCAAATCGATCCTTGCAGTTCTTTCGTCCTTATTCACATTTCCCGTGTTTAAAGCAACGGTTTTTTTAAAAAATGTCAGAAGCTTTTTAAAGAGCTTTGATGATCCTTCAGGGTCCGGCAGAGAAAGTCGGCAACCACTTCATGTCCGGCGGGGTTCAAATGTCCGTCGAGCACGAAATAATGCCGTTCTTTCAGATAAGGGATCATATCCAGAATGATCATTTTGCGGACAAACGGCCGCTGGCCCGCTTCAGCGGCTTTCTTTTTTAAGGTTTCGATGAACGACCCCGTCTGGTTGATTCCGCTTAATTCAAATACGATCAAGGGGATATCCGTAAGCAGGTCTTCATTGTGTTTCAGAACATGAAGGAACAAATCAACGTCACTTAAGGAAACGTCGTCATCTGACGGGGGCGGTTTCATGACGTATTCCCCCCATTTCTTCCGGACTTTCATGCCCAGGTATTTCCCGGGGAAGTAGGGTCTGGGCCTCGTTTCCCGGATCGTGATGTTTTCAAACGTTTCAGCCCGCATAATCTGCGGACGGTTGCCGTTTTTATAATAAAGCCGGTTTTCGTCATAATCGTCGGCGCAGTACTGGATCATCACGTACTTCAATTG
>CAZDYR010000529.1:0-2184 GCA_964509625.1 uncultured Smithella sp.
CCTTTTTTCTTCATTCCGGTCATAATTCTTCAAAATAAGTAAGAAAACCGCTATTTTTGAAATTTTTGAACTATTTTTTTGCAATCGGTTGCGGATTTAAATTTAACTGACTGTTTATGCAACCGGAAACAATAAAATCATCTGTTAAAGAGAAGATTGGCTACAGTTCCGGTGACAGTGCAATTGCCTTGCTGTTCCTTGCAGGCCGGTTGGCAGGAGCTGTTGCCGGCCCGGTTATACCTGTTCCTTTCAGGAATGTTTTTCTTTGAGTCTTTTATAAACATCATCAAGCGTTCCGCTAAACGGGCCGGGAGTCTCCATTTTGATTGATACAAGAGCAGCAGCAAACTTCAACGACTCCCGGACCTCGTGATCCAGTCTGTGTGAGAGGTAAGCGGCAAATGTTGTATCGCCCCTGCCGGTTCTGCCGGCTACACTGTTGTTGGAGAATTTTTCATAATAGGTTTCCCCTTTGACTCTCGCAAGCACCCCTTCGGAATGCGTAATCAAAACTTCCGGACAGCCCCATGATTCAACGATTATTGCAGCTTTTTCAAGATCATCCGTACCGGTAAGAAGTTTGGCTTCCACAACATCCAGTTTCAGTTTGTCCATCATTGCAGCAATTTCCTTCTTGTCCGCCACATCGCTGAACTCGTGGTTTTTTGTCACGGGATTGATATGGCGAACAAAGCTCTGCATATCAACTGACAGGCTTGGGAAATTTCTGGCTTTCATTTCCTTCATGAGTGGCATGTCAAACTCGGTATCCGAAATTCCCGCCAGGTGAACACATGTGGAATCCAATTCGGGAATTTCCTTAATGTCGATTATCCCGGCCGATTTGATAAGGGTCATTTCACGTTCATCGACATTTGCGGAAAAGTGTACAACCCTGTTATACGAAGTTTCTGCGCTGGGAATGAGATAACAATCGATGCCCAGATCTTTCATGGGCTGAAGGATCTCCTCGTCCTTCCTGGCCATTTTAGCAACTACGGCAACCTTCCTGCCAACTCTTGCGGCAACCATGGCTCCGCATAAAACAGCGCTTCCCGGAGCTACACGTGGCGTTCCACCGAACGGAACGATCTCATCATAGCACATGTGCCCGACAAATGTGATATCATATTTTTTAGTCATACCAACCGACTTCTGATTTTTTGTCAATGAATTAATTTGTGCTTATTTACTTTATTCTTCCGAGTCACTCAGCAACCAGGGATAGAAAGGCATCAGGTCTTCCGGCCCGATTGTCATGGTCTTGTTTTTCGCCTGCAGATCCTTGATGTGATTCATCACCAGGTGTGACCATACGGCTCCGGGCCGGGGATATGCTGCCACAATATAATGCGGACAGGGTTCTTTCTCACCGGCTTCAAGTTCCAGCTCTGCCCGGAGATTATCCGGAGTTGTCAGGGTATTTGCATACTTAAATACTACGCGATCCATATGTTTGTATACCTCCTTGCTTTCCTCGACCATACCGTAATAATCCAGCAACTGGGCAAAAACATAATTCGTTGTGGTATACACATCCTGCCCCTGTTCAGATTCAACCGGCTCTCCATCCTTTGTTTTGCACATGGCCCATCCCATATACGAGCGGTTTGTGTCATAAACAGCTTTGAGAATCTTTTTAACCCGTTCTTCCGGAATTGCGGGAGGCTCTCCAATGGCTGTCAGGTACCATAAAGCGTCAAGCTGATTGGTCCATACATCCGTATTCGTATTTCCTGTTTCAGGATCAAAGCAGGTAACGTAATATTCGAGTTTCTCACCTTTTTTATTTACATCCTCGCGCCATAATTTCTCAAAACTGTTCCATGCTTTGTCATACTTTCCCCGGATGTATTCCTCATCGCCCTTTTCGCCAAGCATTTGGGCCATTTTGATCAATGCCTGGCATCCGCCCAGGAATTGGGTTGCATCATACGCATCAGCGCCGAAAAGCACAAGGTTATCAAAAGTATTTTTAACATCGTCCGGATGACCTTCGGGGATCCCGTCGTTGTCAAAATCAAGTTTCAGCAACGAATCCAGTCCGAACTTCATCGTTTCCCAGTTCGATCTGAGGAATTCCATATCCCCTGTGAATTTTACATTACGTAACACACGCATCATCAGTTTGGGATACAGATCGACCCAGTAATTATTATTGTACCATGCGTAATCACTCACGTT
>CAZDYR010000530.1:0-2184 GCA_964509625.1 uncultured Smithella sp.
GTCATAGTCAATGTTGTAACCGGCAAGAAGAATTTTCATTTGTCAATCCTGGACGATAAGTAATGATGATGTTTTTATGTCTCCCTTTACGGCCTGAAGATGCCGCCCCCGTCCGGCGGCGGGACCTCGTGTTTTTTCCATCGCCCGCATCACAATCTGACCATCTCTACGCGCGCCAGTGTCCGACCGAGGAAGCGCTCGCCGATGGTCTGAAAGCGGTATGGCACGTCGCTGACGCAAAAGAGATAATCCGGCGACTGCCGGCTGTCGTTGCCGAGCAGCTCACGGTTGATCAGACCGGCAGCTTCCCGGGCCATGGCTTCCGCTGAATCAATGAGCTGGACGCCGGGCCCGATAAGATCGGCCAGCAGCGGTTTCAAAAGCGGGTAATGCGTGCAGCCCAGCACCAGCGTATCGATTCCTTCAGCCAGGACCGGTTTGAGGTATTCCAGGGCGGTAAGCCGGGTCGCTTCGTGATCCAGCCAGCCTTCCTCAACCAGCGGCACGAAAAGCGGGCAGGCCTGCGAAAAAACCCGGATGTCGTGATCCAGGAGATGAATTGCGCGAGCGTAGGCATTCGAGTTGACCGTGGCGGGCGTTCCGATCACGCCGACGGTTCTATTGCGCGTCTGCGACACGGCGGTGGACGCGCCGGCGCCAATGACCTCCAGCACGGGTACGGGAGACAAATCCCGGATGGCCTGATAAGCCACCGCGGCCATGGTGTTGCAGGCGACAATCAGAAGTTTGACGTTCTTCTTGAGCAGAAATTCGGTGATCTGCAGGGCGTAACGGTTAATCGTTTCCACGGATTTTATGCCGTACGGCACACGGGCCGTATCGCCGAAATAGATGATATTTTCAAACGGCAGACGTTCCATCAGGGCGCGCACGACGGTGAGGCCGCCGATTCCGGAATCAAAAACACCTATGGCCTGGTTTGCTTTCATGATCTTTTTCCTCTCACATCCGCCTGATAAAGTCATCGACTTTTTTTTATCATTCAGGTAATAAAAAATCGGTAAGTGCGGGTTCATGCCATGAATGCGGCTTTCTATCATAATATCCCGGCAGGTAGCAAGATTTCTTCACGGAAGGAGGATGCATTGCGCAGACACGAAAAGGAGATTAAAGACACAGAGGAAGTCAACCGGATTTTATCGCAGGCGTCCGTCTGCCGGATTGCCATGGCCGAAGGCTCTCATCCCTATGTGGTGCCGGTAAGCTTTGCCTTTAAAGGCACCGACCTGTATTTTCACTCGGCGAAAACCGGTAAAAAGATCGACATCCTGAAGCAGAATCCAAATGTCTGCTTTGAGGTGGATATGCCGGAGGGCCTGATTGAAAACGAGTCAGCCTGTTTATGGGGGATGCGGTACAAAAGCGTCATCGGATTTGGTCGCGCTTATTTTATCGAAGCCCAAAACGAGAAAAAAGAAGCGCTGGACATCCTGATGAAAAAATATTCGGGACGCGACATTTTTTCCTACAGTGATGAGGCGATCGGTCAGGTGATGGTTGTTGGTATCAGGATTCGGCAAATGTCGGGCAAAAGGTCCGGCTAAGATAAGGAGTCGGTTTCAAAGCACGTCAACATCACTGTTGCTGGAGGGGCAGACATGATTCAGAATAAAATTGTCATCCGCTATCTGGATGGTCGTTTGGTCAAAGGCGTTACCACGGATTTTTTCCCCAACAAGGAAATTTTCCATGTCATGCCGACGGGATCGGCGCCGGGGAGCAAACCCGTGGAAATTCGCATTGCGGATTTAAAGGCGATTTTTTTTGTAAAGGATTACACCGGCAATTCCGCGTACAATGACAAGAAGGATTTCGAGGCGGGGAAAAATGTGGTTGGGCGCAAGATTTCAGTGGTTTTCAAAGACGGGGAACTGCTGGTGGGAACAACGACCGGCTATCAGCCGAACCGTCCCGGTTTCTTTATCGTCCCGGCGGATCCCCAATCCAATGTTGAACGCTGTTTTGTCATTACAAAAGCGACGAAAGACATCAAATTGATGTGAGGCGGCATAGACGCCGCGGAGGAGCTTGCACAGCCTCGCTTCGAGGTTTGGGTTAAGCGTTCAGAAAGAAAATCCGTATGCCACTTTATGTGCAGATTTTATTATTGATTACGGCCTTTATTGTTTTTGTCTTTGCGGTCATGCTGGCGGCGGGATGGGG
>CAZDYR010000531.1:0-2178 GCA_964509625.1 uncultured Smithella sp.
TTTCAGTATCGGCACCAACGACCTGATTCAGTATTCCCTGGCGATTGACCGTTCCAACGAAAGGGTAACCTATCTTTATGAACCGTTGCACCCCGCTGTTTTACGATTAATTAAAACGGTTGTGGATAAAGCCCATGCGGCGAAGATTCGTGTGGCCATGTGCGGGGAGATGGCCGGCGATCCGCTTTGCTGTCTGATTTTGCTGGGCATGCACCTGGATGAATTGAGCATGAATCATCTGGCGATTCCCCGCATCAAGCGGATCGTTCAGCAATCCACCCATGCCCAGGCCCGTGAACTGCTGCAAAAGGCCATGTCCTTCAACAATGCCGCCGATGTGCGAAATTTTGTACAGGATTATATGAGTGAGCGTTTCCCGGATGAGTTTCAGAAAAAGGAATCATAGTCCGCATCCGGTCATCAACGAATGATTCCATATCAATACCGGATAAATTTATGAGTGACCTTACATCGCCTGCGCCCGATCATCGTGAAGATGAATATTATTCGGGTTGCCTCTATGAAAAAAAGAATTTCTGGCGTTTCCGCCCGGCAAAGACGTATCTTTCCAGAGTTTCCATTTCTGATGAAGACATCAGACGGATCCGGGAGCTGGCCGCAAAGGGGACGATTGTTTACGCCATCAAGCAGCGCAGCAAACTCAATAGCCTGATTATTGATGAGATCGCGGGCCGCACCGGATTGCCCCAGCCGGTCTACTGCCACGGCATGAACATGTCGTTCTGGCAGCCGCTGTCCAAAATGCTGAAATTTTACGGGTCATCGTTTCTGCGCCGGTTTCGCAAGGATCAGGTGACGCGCCGCGGCAAGCTGGATTTTCTGGAGCGCAAGGTTGCCAATCATGAAAGCATTGTCATCCATCTCGGAGAGTCGGAGTTCATCGAAAGCCGCTCCGCTGAAGATGCTCTGGAAAGCCTGATCAATGTACAGCGCAGGGTTTCCTTTCCCGTTTTCATTGTGCCGCTTCTGGTGGCATACGGCCGCCGCCGTGAGAAGGAAGATGAAAGCCTCATCAATATTCTTTTCGGACAGATGGAACACACCGGCACGCTCAGACGGCTGATCACGTTTATTCGTTACTCTCATCAGGCGTTTGTCATTCCGACCGAGCCGGTTAACCTCACGGACTATTTGTCCGCAAACAAACGCTCTTCGCCGGATGACCTGATTCGCGATTTACGCGGAGAACTCATTGAACACATTGAGGAGGAAAAAGCGGCGATTGTCGGTCCGGCGTTGAAATCACGCGCGGAACACATCGGCATGGTCATGCATGATCCGAATCTTAACCAGTTCATAGAAGAGTACGCGCGGAACAATAAAAAAGACAAGACGAGCGTGATGAAGGATGCCAGACGTTACCTGTATGAGATCGCAGCCGATTATCAGGAGACGTTTATTGAAATCTGGTTAAAAGTCCTGACGTGGCTGTGGAACACCGTTTATGACGGCCTTTCCGTTGATTCCGAGGGGCTGACCCGGCTTCGCAATCTGTCCAAAAAGATGCCTTTTGTGATTATTTCCTGTCATCGCAGTCATATTGATTACCTGCTTTTGTCCTATGTCTTTTACAAAAACAATATTCAGCTGCCTTTCATCGCGGCAGGCAATAATCTGTCTTTCTTTCCTCTGGGATATATCTTCCGCCGTTCGGGCGCTTTTTTTCTGCGCCGCAGCTTCCGGGGAAATGAGGTCTATGGCGAAGTCTTTTCCAAGTACATGGCCACCCTGCTCCATGAGGGACTGCCTCTGGAATTCTTTATCGAAGGGGGCAGAAGCCGCACGGGAAAAATGGTCATGCCCAAATACGGCCTGCTGTCGATGATCCTGCAGGCTTATCAGGACAAATATTGCGAAAACCTCGCTTTAGTGCCTGTCTATGTGGGCTATGACCGCGTCATCGAGGAGCGGTCCTACCTCAATGAACTGGCCGGTCATCCCAAGACGCAGGAAAACACCGTTGAAATCATCAAAAGCACCAAAGTGCTGCGCAAACGATACGGGCGAGTTTATATTAACGTCGGTGAACCGATGATCATGAGGGATTATCTGGAGGCTCAGGAAAAGCCCATCGAAGAGATGACGCTCGACGAGCGCCAGAGCCTGTACCGGAAAATCGGTTATGAATCCGTTCTGGAAATCAACAAAGTTTCCGTT
>CAZDYR010000532.1:0-2171 GCA_964509625.1 uncultured Smithella sp.
CGCCTTCCAGTACGGTTTGATACCCCTGCGGAAGCATACGGATAAAATCGTCGGCGTTAGCGAGCTTTGCGGCTTTAATGCACTCTTCATCCGTCGCATCCAGCTTACCATAGCGGATATTATCCATGACCGTCCCCGTAAACAGGTTCACGTCCTGCAAAACCATACCAAGCGAACGGCGAAGGTCGGCCTTTTTTATTTTGTTGATGTTGATTCCGTCATATCGGATTTTCCCATCGGCAATATCATAGAAACGGTTGATCAGATTGGTGATCGTCGTCTTTCCCGCGCCGGTCGCGCCGACAAAAGCAACCTTTTGACCGGGCTTGGCGTATAGCGTAATGTTGTGCAGGACGGGCTTATTTTCCTCGTAGCCGAAATCCACGTCGAAAAAGCGGATGTCCCCTTGGAGCGGCGCATAGGTTAACGTCCCGTCGCTGTGCGGGTGCTTCCATGCCCATGTATTGGTTCTTTCTTCGCACTCTCTGACTTCGCCGTTTTCCATTTTGGCATTGACCAAAGTCACATAGCCGTTATCCGCTTCGCTGACTTCATCCATCAATTCAAAGATACGGGAAGCGCCCGCCAGCGCCATAACCACCATGTTAAACTGCTGGGAAACCATCCCGATGGGCATAACAAAACTGCGTGACAGGGTGAGGAAGGAGGCAATCGTTCCAAGGGTCATGACATTGATTCCCGTAAGACTGAGATTGTTTATACCGGCAATCCCCAATACAGCGCCGACTACGGCAAGCAGCACATACAGAAAATAGCCCATGCTGCTGACAATCGGCATCATGACATTGCCGTATTTATTGGCTTCGGTGGAGTAATAGCAAAGCTCGTCGTTCTTCGTATCAAAGGCTTCTTTGGCTTTTTCTTCGTGGCAGAAAACCTTGACTACCTTCTGTCCTTCAATCATTTCTTCAATATATCCGTTAACATCTCCCAGCGAGTTTTGCTGTTTCATAAAGAAGGAACCGCTTTTCCCCACGAGTGATGCAATAACCTTCAACATGATGATGACAAAGACGATAACCAAAAGCGTCAGCCCCACGCTGAGATACAACATTGAAACAAACACCGCAAGTAGAGTGACCACCGAAGAAAACAACTGGGGTAGGCTTTGGGAAATCATCTGGCGGAGCGTATCGGTGTCGTTGGTATAATGGCTCATAATATCGCCATGTGCATGGGTATCAAAATACCTGATCGGCAGGGTTTGCATATGATTGAACATCTTGTCGCGTATCTTTTTGAGCGTTCCCTGCGAAACCGTTACCATGATCCGGTTGTAGAACAAGGTGGCAAGTACGCCGACCAGGAAAACAGCGCCCATCATCAGAACCGCTTGCAATAAGCCTACAAACGAAGGGTTGGTCTGACCCAGCAGCGGGGTAATGTAATCATCGATCAGCGTCTGGATAAAAAGCGACGAGGCGGCACTGGCAACCGCACTGAGAAGGATGCAGACTACAACAATAACAAGCTGTATTTTATAATCGCCCATATAGGAAAGCAGACGTTTAATTGTGCCGGGCTTAAACCTTTGTAAAGATGGCTTTGGGCCTGTGCCGGGAGCGCCTTTTGCAGACATTTTTTCCATTAGAGGGGCACCCTTCGGCATCGTCTTACCCTGATTGTAATTATCTGTCGATGGCATTTTATTCATGGAGGTGGCCCCCTTTATTCTGAGATTCATAGACTTCTTGATAAATCGGACAGTTTTCCAGCAGCTCATCATGGGTTCCTATGGCATTGATTTTGCCATCGTCCAATACGATGATCTTATCGGCATCCATTACGGAGGCGATGCGCTGTGCAATGATGATCTTGGTCATATCCGGGAGCTCCTCCCGGAAAGCCCCCCGAATGAGCGCGTCTGTTTTTGTATCCACGGCGCTGGTGGAATCATCGAGAATGAGGATTTTCGGCTTTTTGAGCAATGCCCGCGCGATACAAAGCCGTTGCTTCTGGCCGCCTGAAACGTTGCTGCCGCCTTGCTCGATATACGTGTCGTATTTGTCGGGGAATTCCTGAATAAAGCTGTCCGCCTGCGCCAGCTTGCAGGCGTGCACTAACTCTTCATCGCTGGCGTTTTCATCGCCCCAGCGCAGATTCTCTTTAATCGTACCTGAAAACAGAACGTTTCTCTGCAACACCATCGC
>CAZDYR010000533.1:0-2168 GCA_964509625.1 uncultured Smithella sp.
GGATTGAAAAATGCCCTTTGATATTTTCCGCCGTGCGGGTGATGAGCAGACGGCGCGCCTCGCGGCTTGCCCAGGCAATGTGCGGGGTGATAAATAGTTTTTCCGGATCGCGGACTTTTAAAAGAGGGCTGTCCGCCGCTATCGGTTCAGCCGTCATGACGTCCAGTGCCGCTCCGGCGATCCGATTTTCGTCGATGGCCCGGGCGAGTGCCGCTTCGTCCACAATGCCGCCCCGGCCCATGTTCATGAGGTAGGCTGTGGGTTTCATCAGTCTCAGACGGGATTCGGTTATGAGATTCCGTGTCCGGTCGTTGAGCGGGCAATGAATGGATACAATATCGGCTGTGCCGAGCAGGGCTTCCAGGGGGAGGTGCGGATAGCCCGCCGCATTCAGATTTTTCCCCGATGTTGACGTGTAGGCAACCTTCGCGCCGAAAGCGGAAGCAACACCGGCCACGCGCTTTCCAATCGTTCCCATGCCGATAATGCCGAAATGCTTACCGGAAAGTTCCCAAAACTCCCGGCCCAGATGCGTGAAAATGGCACTCCGCGCGTACTTTCCGGACTTCACGTAATCGTCGTAGTAACGGCCGGCGTTCATTAAATAGAAAAGCGATGCAAAAGTGCATTGCGTGACGGACTCGGTGGAATAGCCCGCGACATTTTTTACGGCAATTCCTTTTTTTGCCGCGTAATCCAGGTCGATGTTGTTCATACCGGTGGCGACAACGCAGATGAGCGTGAGCTCCGGACAAGCATCCATAACGTCACGGTCGATGACCACTTTGTTGGTGATGACCACGTTATGCCCCTTGATGCGTTCGATGCGCTCACCGGGCCGGGTGATCTCGTAGCCTGTGTATTCGCCCAGCGCCGATATTTCCGCCAGGTTGTCCACCGCGCCGACCGTTGCCGCGTCCAGAAAAACGATTTTTACGGATTTGTCCATAGGCCTCTCCGAGGTTATGAAGGTTTAAAATAGGCGTACCAGGGATAACGGGTGACTTCTTCAAATCCCATTCTCCGGTAGAGCGGCTCGCCGAATCTGCTGGCCTGCAAAACCACCAGTGATGCGCCCCGGCGGAAGGCTTCGTTGGTTGCCTCTTGAACGCAGGCGCGGGCCAATCCTTTGCCGCGGCTGTTCTTCAGGGTTCCTACCCAATAGAGGCCGGCGGCGCCGTGAGAAAAGAGCGTCATGGCGGCGGAAACCGGCCGGTCCGAATCATAGGCCACGACCCAGTCGTTATGAGGTTCCAGCAGACGATTGGGACTCGCGAAGATTTGATCGCTGACAGCCGCCGGTAGTCCCAGTCTTTGATAACTTTCCCTCGCGACGAACGCGAAGTCCATGATCCCGGCGACATCCGTGATGTGGCGGATGTCCACTCCCCGATGTGGAGTTTCCCCCGAAAGCGGCCGGTCCAGCACCATACCCGGAGCATCCCCGATCTGAATCATCTTTTCTTTTTTACAGATGTCTTCCATCCGCGCGTCCGCGTGTCTGCGAACATGAAGGCTGAAAGAAGATTTTTCCCCGTCAAAAAAAGAGCGGATCCTTTCAAACACGGCCGCGTCCGCTTTCTCCTGCGCGCGATGATTGAGGCGTATCGCGACGCGCGTCGATGGAAAATCGGCCGTTCCCAGCGTCAACAGCAGATCGTCTTGCTCGACGATTTTGCCCGCGGCGTTCCAGCGCGTCATTTCCCGGGTGTATTGGGCCAGATTCAAATCGCTTAAATAAATTTTGTCGTTATGATTCATGATCGCACCGGCATAAGAAACATCAACGGTTCTCCGCGATAAATTTAACCGGTTTCACCATCTGTTCTTTCAGGATTTTTAAAAACTTTCTGCGAAAGGACGGAATTTTGGTCAGCAGGGTCATCATGAAATTCATGCGGCGGACTTTATAATTCTTCTGCGGATAATCAAAGTACCCGTGTTTCTTGTAATAACGGTAATCGGCCTGAAAGGTAAAACGCAGCATGCCATAGATCTCATCGCGAAAGATTTTTCTGCCGCCGGCGCTGAAGAAAGTCGTGGGACTGACGTAGCCCGCGGCAGCCGACCTGATCAGCGTGCCTGCCAGTTCGGCAAGAAGCTGATCGATCACGCTGGAATCAGCCGTTTCATCCGTGACAATGCCCGCGAGATTGGCTTCCTGAAAC
>CAZDYR010000534.1:0-2168 GCA_964509625.1 uncultured Smithella sp.
CGGTATAAAAGATTTTCAACCGCGCGCCAACACGGCCGTATTCTGGGATGTCTTCGGGGAAAAAGGTCACCCGGTTCGCGCCACCATCTCCGACATGGGGCCGCTCCTACTCGCCAGACTGCTCAATCTGAACGAAACCCAGTCCGGCGTGCTGACGCTGGTCTTTAAAATCGCCGACGACAACGGCCTGCTGTTGCTGGATCTGAAAGACCTGCGGGCCATGATTCAGTTTGTGGGCGACAACGCCAAACAGTTCACCACGGAATACGGCAACATTTCCGCGGCGTCCATCGGCGCCATCCAGCGGGGTCTGCTGACACTTGAAGAACAGGGCGGAGATAAATTTTTCGGGGAACCCATGCTCGATATCGCCGATCTGATGCAGACGGACGGAGAGGGGCGCGGTGTGCTGAATGTGCTGGCCGCCGACAAGCTTTACAACAACCCCAAGCTTTACTCCACCTTCCTTCTCTGGATGCTGGCCGAACTTTTTGAACAACTGCCCGAAGTGGGAGATATTGAAAAACCCAAGCTGGTTTTCTTTTTCGATGAAGCGCATCTGCTCTTCAATGACGCGCCGGCGGCGCTCCTGGAAAAAATCGAACAGGTCGTTCGTCTGATCCGCTCCAAGGGCGTGGGCGTTTACTTTGTCACGCAGAATCCGCTGGACATTCCGGAAACCGTCCTGGGACAACTGGGCAACCGTGTCCAGCATGCCCTGCGCGCCTTCACGCCCCGCGATCAGAAGGCGGTTAAAACCGCGGCGGACACCATGCGCCCCAATCCCGCCTTCAACACGGCCGATGTGATCACGGAGCTGGGCGTCGGCGAAGCGCTGGTTTCCTTTCTGGATGAAAAAGGCCGTCCGGCCCAGGTGGAAAGGTCTTTTGTCATCGCGCCCGCGTCAAGGCTGGGTGTGCTGACGGATGCGGAACGGTCGGCCGCCATCAACAAATCGACGATTTACGGGCATTACGAGAAAACACTGGATCGCGAATCGGCCTATGAAAAGCTGCGCGCGTCCGTTCAGGGAAGCCCGGCACCCGCGCAGCCGACAGCGCAAAAAGGTACTGAACAGCAGGCGCCCGCTCAAAGCGGTGGTGGATTGCTGGGCGGCGCCGTGGGTGATATATTATTCGGACGGACCGGGCCTCGCGGAGGGAAAACAGACGGGCTGGTCCAGGCTTCGGCCAAGAGCCTTGCCCGGACTATTGGTTCATCCGTCGGACGGGAAATCATCCGCGGCGTATTAGGGTCGTTGCTGGGAGGACGCCGCAGATAACTTTTTTTAAAAACCAAAGGGCGGACCGTTAGACGCGTCCGCCCTTTTTTTATCATGCGAAACTCTTAACTTTTTTAGTCAAAAGGCAGAGGGACCTGCAGGAGGGACGGATAACAGCGCCGGCAGACGCTCTTCTGATAAGACCGGGCCAGGCAGGCATCCAGATCGATAAAATAACCGAACTTACCACACCAGACATTACCCCTGCCTCTTTTTTGCGCCTGCGCGGGCCGGCCGGCATTCGCATCGGTTTGATGAACAACTTTTTTCATGAAGATAAACGAATCAACCACCTTGCGGCATGCTGTCGAGGTATGAAAGAACCGTCATCCTATCGCAGCAGGCTGCGGAGAATCAACACGCTTGCCGACAAAACGGGATGGAACCCGAACAACATTCAAATCGGTGCCACTCATCTGAGAACAAAGCCTTGGCGTCTTGATTCCGACTCTAAGCCTGCCAGGTATCGTCGGCGTTGTCTGACCTGATTATTTTTTTGCCGCTTTCTTTTTTGGCGCCGGTTTTTTGGTTGCCGGTTTTTTTGCCGATTTTTTCGGCTCAGTCTTTTTCCCGGCGGCCGGTTTTGCTTTTTTCACTGCCGCCTTTTTCTTCGGCGCGGCATGCGCCTTCTTTGGCGGTTTGGGCCCCTTGTTTTCCATCAATTCATCACAGCAAATCAGCTCAGCCATCGCACAGCCGCATTCTTCATCCACAATGACCGAAAGGCCGCATACTTCACAACTCAGAACGTCACCAGGCTTCACTTTTGACATGAACACTCCCTCCTCGTTGTTGATGGGTTTTAACATTGGCTTTCTTTCAGACTAAATTTTAATCATATTAATTTAAAAATATTATTCTTTCAAGCATTGATTAACCTTTTATT
>CAZDYR010000535.1:0-2167 GCA_964509625.1 uncultured Smithella sp.
GTTTTGGCAGTGCCGGGCATGTAAATTGCGCGAACGTACACGGTGGGAATGCCCTTGAAGCTCAGGTATTGGGCAATTGAAAATTCCTCAAAAGGGCTGTTGTATCCGTATTCCAAGGCTTTCCGGCTCCGGTTGTCATTGTTTTGCAAAATAACCTTTTCGCCGACGCGGGATATTTTCCACACAATATGAATATGGTCTTTGGTAAAAGTATAATAGGTCTCGGTTTTCTCGGATAGTTTCCAGGAATGTGTTTTGCGCCAGCGCTCAGGTAAAAAATAATCGAAAAGACGTGCGTTTCGGCCAACCACCCACAAATGTCCCCCTGTGCTTTCAGCAGGACCGTGAATATAGGGTACACCCATTATTTCAACAGTGCTAAGATGGCTGGGCAGTTCAGTGGGGTGCCAGCGCTTGCGCTGGTCATCGTGATAGGTATGCCGCTTATGGCTTTTCACCTTTTCTTCGTGTTCGGGTGTTCGGATCAAGAGCTCGTAATCAATAACAGAATAATCGCCTGCTTCAATGATGCCGGTAATCAGTTCCTTTTGCGCTTTTTGTCGATCGGGGTTGTCAGCCGGAATACTCTCAAAAAGATTTACCTGCTTTTCTTCCAGAATAATGTGCACGGGTTTCATGTCCGCCACATAAAAACCTTTTTGGGCCATATCTGATATTACTTTGAGGGTGACGGGCGAGACTACGGCGTCTGCGGCCTCTCCCGTAATGCCTGCGTCCTGAAGCGTTTCTACAACATCTTTACCGCGTATCCACTGATAGATGAGCTTATATTGTTTGAGGATGTCAACATCAATTCCCGGATGTTTTGCATGGATACGGTTAAGTTTATCCGTCGAACGTCCGCTCTGCCAGAGTTGCATGGTTTCGGGCGGCACATAGATGGCGAGCGGCAACTGTGTTGATATGGTAATTCCCCGGGGGCCGTATCTTCCTTCACGCATTTCAAAAGTGAGCGAGAATTCCTCCCACGGGCTGTTGAATTCGGTATTCATGAATTGCATAAGCGTGTGCGTATCCAGCGGCACGTCTTCTCCCACCCGGCAGTTTTTTACAACAAGATCCAGTGCAACGCCGTCCACCATTTTAGTGGGCACCCTGTATACGGCACTAGTGCCTTTCAGCCTTTGGCGCTTGCTCGAAAACCAGGGATCTTCGTACCAGTTAGATGGTTCTAATAATCCGGCCACGGGAAGGCCATATTGCGTAAGGTAAATATCTCCACCGTTGCTGGTTTTACGGTGAACATAAACCACCCCGAGTACGGTGACCAGCGTCTCAAAAGCGGCAGGACTTATAGATGATGACAGTGGCGATGTGATAGAAGGCATTTACGCTAGATTCCTTGATATCTCCGTTACAATACATAAAGTTAAAAACCGGGAAAAATAATACAACTTCCTGAAAACAACTCAAGAATAAAAAATTGTTTATGGAAAGAAAAAAAACAGGCTGCATTCGACCATCTCATTGATCAAATGCAAACCTGCCTTTTAATAATTCGCTTTCAGGCTTTGAGTTAACGCCTGATTATCCTATAAATTAGCCCAGTCTTTTTTCCAGACCTTCAAGCTCTTTTATGAGTTCCGCAGGCAGACGATCACCGAACTTGGCGTAATGTTCACGGATACTGGCCAATTCATCTTTCCACTCGTCTTGATTGACGTTGAGCAGCTCCTTCATATCGGCTGCGCCGATATTCAGACCGTTCGTGTCGATAGCATCTTCTGTGGGCATAAAGCCGATCGGCGTTTCTTTCGCCTTCCCCTTTCCGGATACCCGTTCGAAGACCCACTTTAACACACGGCTGTTTTCACCGTATCCGGGCCAGAGCCATTTGCCGTCCGCTGTTTTTCTAAACCAGTTGACGTAAAAGATTTTGGGAAGTTTGTCTTCCGACGATTTTGTCCCAATGTTGATCCAGTGCTGGAAATAATCGCCCATATTGTAGCCGCAGAAAGGCAGCATGGCGAAGGGATCGCGACGAACCTGTCCGATGTTGGCCGAAATAGCTGCCGCAGTCACTTCGGAACCGACGATCGATCCCAGGAACACACCGTGATTCCAGTTAAAGGCCTGGTGCACCAGCGGAATCGTGGAGGGACGACGGCCTCCGAAGAGAATGGCGCTGATGGGCACGCCCTTGGGA
>CAZDYR010000536.1:0-2163 GCA_964509625.1 uncultured Smithella sp.
CTATTAATACCGAGGAGCTTAAACTCAAGAACGGCCCGGCGGTTATTCATATGACCGCTGCAGACTGTTCTCTGTTTAAAAATGAAACCATTCTGGCCGCACAGATAAAAATTGATACGGTCCCGCCGCAAATTTCCATTCTTACTCCCGTCAATTACATCAACCAGGGCGGCGCCGGATTCATCACCTATCGTTCATCCAAACCGACAACTTTGACGGGCGTCTATGTGGACAATATTTTTTTTCAGGGGTACACAACGCTGATCAATAACAGGCCCACCACCGCTGTTTACTTTGCCATCGGGCTGGATGCCGCCAAGGAAAAAACCAAAATAACCATTTTTGCCCGTGATGACGCCGGCAACGAAGCCCGAAGCTCTATGCCGTACAACATCAAGCCCAAAAAATTCCGCGCCGATAAGGTCAATTTAAGCGACACATTTCTTCAGCAGATCATGCCCGAATTTCAAGCGTCAAACCCCCATCTGCAGGGCAAGACCCCCGTTGAAGTCTTCGGTTACGTCAACACACTGATGCGAGAGGATAACACGAAAACGATTCAAAGCATCTGCGGCAAATCCATTAATAGAAAATTATGGGAGGGAACCTTTCTGAGGATGCGCAACGCCAAACCCATGGCTCTGTTCGGCGATCAGCGCACTTATCTGGTGAATGGCAAATCTTATGGCACCTCGGTGCATCTCGGTATTGACCTTGCCTCAACAGCTCAGGCGCCTATTGAAGCGTCCAATAACGGAATTGTTGTCTTTGCCGGTCCACTGGGTATATACGGCAATGCCGTCATCATTGACCATGGGCTGGGACTGTTCAGCTTATACGGCCATCTCTCGTCCATTGAAACAGCCGTTGGTAAAAATGTAAAAAAAGAGGAAAAGATCGGCTTTTCCGGGCTGACCGGCCTGGCCGGCGGCGACCATTTGCACTTCAGCATCCTGGTCGGCGGACAGTTTGTCAATCCCCAGGAATGGTGGGACCCGCATTGGATTCAGGACAATGTGCTGAAAAAGATGGCAATGTGACAGGTCAGCGGTTATGGGTTATGTCTTTACCTATCACCCGTTACCCCTTACCCGAGCGTCAGCTTTTATTGATATCCCGATGGGAGGTATGAACAATGTATTTCATAGCCTGGAAATGGGAACTGAACTGATTCGCCATTACGACAGACCGATGACGGCCGCCTGTGCATCCGACGGCAATGTTGAGGCGAACCTTTCCTTCTTTTTCATAAAGAGGAATAAGAAACGTCATCATGTCCAGAGCCTGCCTTAGAAATTCTTTGCTTTCCTTGTTATCTAAAACAAATTTTTCCACTGCTCCGTGGTGTCCGTCATAACTCTTTAAATCTTCCACATAATAGGGATTGGGCAAAAACCTCACATCCATGACGATATCCGCGTCCGAGGGCAAACCATAGCGGTAACCGAAAGACATCACACTGATGACCATTTTTTTACGGCTGGAAACAGGATGAAATTTTCTCTGAATGGCGTCTTTGAGCTGATGGACGTTGGTGGTCGTCGTATCAATGATTTTGTCCGCCATTTTCCTCAGCGATGAAAGTTTTTCCACCTCCATCTGGATACCATCCATAATCGATCCCTTCGTGGACAGCGGGTGATTGCGTCTTGTTTCACTGAAACGCCGCAGCAGGGATTCTTCACTGGCTTCCAGAAAAAGGATTTCAATCTTATATCCCTTCTCTTTCAAATTCTCAAAAATGGTTCTGTATTTTTCAATAAAGCTCCGCTGCCGCAGATCCATAACCATCGCTACCCGCTTGATTTCCGGCGAGGACTGGACGGTGAGTGAAAGGAATTTCGGCAACAATACGACGGGGAGATTATCCACGCAAAAGAAGCCGATATCCTCAAGCGCCCGAAGCGCGGTGCTCTTACCGGAACCGGACAAACCCGTAATGATGACGACATGAAGATTTTTCAATTATCCGACCTTCTCGAGCTTTTGAATGGCTTTTAATAACATAGTTTTGTCCAAATAACCAGTGCCGGGAATGTTGATCCGCAGACAGGGCAGGCGTTCACCCAGAATATTTTTTTTGACGAGCCGACAGGATCCTTTATCAGCGCTTGTCCTGATCACGTCAATGATTGCGGTCAGGACGGCGCGTTTTTTTATCTG
>CAZDYR010000537.1:0-2153 GCA_964509625.1 uncultured Smithella sp.
GCATAAATAGGAACCCCGCGGTCAAGCAGGCTCCGAACCATATTCTCCTGAAGGCTCCGGTAGGTGAATCCGACAATCGCCTTGTCAGGGTGCCGTTCGATCAGACTGAAAAAGGCATCCGCATGCTGCATGAGCATTTTGTCCCGTTCGGCGGGAATCATCTCCTCGGCAACTCCCATTTCCCTTAAAATGCGATCGACGAAGATGCCGGGTGAGAGGAAATATGCCAGAAGCATATCCATGTTTTTGTCCCCGAGCAGAACATCCGGGATATTAAAAAAGTTCTCCGTTGAATTCAGGCTGTAAGTCAGATCGAGCGGATTGGCCGTGCTGGCAGTGCGGGGAATCATCGGCCTGAGCTTCTCCACCGTTTCCGCCGTAAGCGGCGACAGAGTCAGCCCCGCGCGCCCGCAGGCGTCGGCCGCGGTGGCGCCGGGACCTCCGGAATGCGTCTGAATGATCACCCGGTTTCCGCGAGGCCGAGGGAGCGTTCCCAGGGCAAGCGCGTAATCGAAGAGTTCCGACAGGGTCTGCGCGCGGAGAATGCCGCATTGCCTGAACACACCGTCGTAGATTTCATTGGGACCCGACAGGGATCCCGTGTGTGAGCGGCCCGCGTGTTTTCCCGCCTCGGAACCGCCCACATATAGAGCCACAATGGGTTTGCTCGGTGTGATGGCCTTGGCGATTTCCACAAATTTTCCACCCCGGGTAATGCCTTCAATATAAAGCGTGATGACTTTCGTGTGCGGGCAGGCGCCCAGATATTCCAGACAATCGACAATGTCGATATTGGCTTCGTTCCCCACGCTCACCGCCGCGCTGAATCCCATCCCGTGTCGGTGAAGATAATTGAACATCTGGGTAATAAAACTTCCGCTCTGAGAGGCCAGGCCCACAAAACCAGGATGGCCTTCCGCCGTAATCGTGGTCGGATTGAGATTAAGATATGGATTGGCAACGCCCAGGCAGTTCGGGCCCAGAAAGCGGATGCCATATCGATTGGCAATGTCCTGGAGCTCCTGTTGCAGCGCCGCTCCATGAGGGCCCGCTTCACGGAATCCCCCTGAGACCACAATAGCGCTCCGGATGCCCTTCTTTCCGCAATCCGCAAGCGTCCGGCAGACAATTTCCGTCGGTAATACAATAATCGCCAGATCCGGAACTTCGGGCAGATCCTGAACGCTTCTGTAGGCCCGATGTCCGCGCACCTCTTTTTCCTTCTGGTGAACCGGATATATTTTCCCCTGATAGCCCAGTGACTGAATGGATGAAAGCATCATAGACCCCATGCGCATGAAATTGTTGGATGCGCCGAAAATAGCGATGCTCTTCGGATTGATGATGGGATATAAAGGACTTTCTTCAATGGAACGGATCATTTTGCTCTTGCCTCACTTCAAATCATTCGAAGACTTAACGAACAGGAGAATGCCAAACATCAGGAGGGGGCGGATTTACATCCCGCCCCCTCCTGCGCCGTCGTTCAAGCATGTTTTTAAAAAAACTATTTTTTCACAGCGGGTTTCGGTGGAGCCGGAGGCATCTGGGGTACCTGGGCTCTGGAAGCGTCCATCGTTCCCAGCAATTCCACCTCAAATACCAGCGTTGCTCCGCCGGGAATCACGGGCGGACGGCCCCGGTCGCCGTAAGCAATATCAGACGGGCAAACCAGTTTCGCCTTGCCGCCCACTTTCATCATGCGGACGCCTTCCGACCAGCAGGGGAAGACCTGATTTAACGGCAAGTCCACCGGCTGACCGCGCTTGAGGGAACTGTCAAATTCCTTGCCGTCAATCAGTTTGCCCACATAGTGAACTTTGACGACGTCCGTGGCTTTCGGCTGATCGCCCGTGCCGGCTTTGAGCTCCGTGTAGATCAGTCCGGAGGCTGTTTTCTGCGCGCCTTTTTCAGCCGCCGCCTTCTCCAAAAACGGCTTGGCCAGCGCTTTTTGTTTCTCCGTGAGTTTTTCCATCCGGCTCTGAGCCAGTTCGGCCAGTTTTTTCATATGTTCTTCCGGCTCCGCCGCCAGCTTCTTGCCGGCGGCCGCGTCGGACATACCCATTTGAACATATTTCAACTCTTCGGCGGTCAGGTCAAAAACGGACAGTTGTTTATTCAGATGAGCGCCCAGCGCGTAGAAGGTTTTCTGG
>CAZDYR010000538.1:0-2149 GCA_964509625.1 uncultured Smithella sp.
CGTTGATGCTTTCCACCGCCTTTTTCGTGTCGGACCGGTCAATGAAAATATGCCCGAGCATCTTGCAAGCCGGCCCGAGAAAGGGAACCTTCTCCAGTTCTTTTTTCATCACCCATTTAAAGTCGACGCCCAGCCAGCCATACAGGACGTAGATGTCATAAAAGCTCTGGTGATTGGCTGTAATCACGTAGGACGTCTTGGGCTCGATGTTTTCGGAGCCAACGACCGTCACGGTCATCGGGGTGAAAAAGCTGTTGATCCGCGCCCAGATCACGCCTGAATAACTTCCCGTGCGCGGATTAGACAGGACCGTAACGACCATGGCCATTGTTCCGCAAATGAACGTGGAGACAGCCAGCAGGGGGAGAATAAAAAGCCATTTATAAGGCTGATAGGCAACGCGCGTGATCCAGCCTTCGCTTTTCTCGGCAAACAGTTTAAGGTTGCTTGGAAATCTCCGCCGGTCACTCAAATATCTCTGCCGGTATTCTTCGATAAATTCTTTGGCTGCGTTTCCCAGTCCCATATCGCTCCTGACCTGAAAGTTATTTGATGATTGCCTGCAAAGAATGCAGCTTAAAGCTTGTCTTTCACCTCACCCCAGAACAACTCGACGCCTTCCTTCCATCCTTTGACATACTTTTCGGAAAAAACATTCAGCCAATCCTGAGCCTTCTGGCCGGTTGCCGTCAATCTCCTTTTGTATTCTTCAAACTTCAGAGCAAAATAATCTCCCAGTTGGGCGTCCCGGTCGGGGCTTTGACGAGGGGTCCAGGCAAGCGCGTACTGAAGTTCGTGGTAATGGGCGGTTTTGCACCATTCCAGGCCGTCTTTTCTCCCCCACTCCGTGATGTTGAATTCATAGTCGATTTTCTCTTTTTTCAACCGTGCCACAACGGATGATATATCGATTTCACTTCGAATTCTGGAGGTCAACGTTTCTTTCTTCAGAATCATCCCGGCGACAGCGTTTTGAAAAACACGTGAAAAATTCAGAGAGGATTTCCAATTTTTCATCTTTTCATAAAGCTCATCCGGAACGCTGATCGTGATTTTCCTTGCCATATCAATACCTACTCTTAATCGGAATACATACTTTGTGAAAGGATACATACTTGATAAACAAAGCGGTGTCAATCCTCAAGATAAGCAGCCCCCGTTATCACCGGGCGAATGCCGGGCGGCCATGAAAGACGCAGTGGCAATTTATGGCCGGAGTCACGAATTACACTGCCGGATCTGCGGTCGGGCATTCGGCTTGACACCCTTGCGGGTTGTGCTTATAGTACAGTCAAATAGAAACAGTTTTACAGACGCTTTCCGGGAAAGACACAGAGGAACCTCATGGATCAACCGAATATTGAATCATTGTTTCAGCAGCAAAAAGCATTCTTCCGTTCCGGCAAAACGCGTGACATCGGCTTTCGCATCGATGCGCTCAAAAGGCTCAAAGATATCATCCGCGCGAACGAAAAGGATATTCTTGCCGCGGTATATGCCGATCTTCACAAAGAGGAAACTGACGCATACGCAACGGAAATATCGGGCGTTTACAATGAAATCAAAATCGCGATCAGCAGCGTCCGCGACTGGGCCGCAAGACAAAAAGTAACAACACCCGTATTCATGATGCCCTCAAAAAGTTATATTTATAAAGAACCCTACGGTGTGACACTGATCATCGCGCCCTGGAACTACCCTTTTCAGCTTCTGATGACGCCGCTGGTGGGCGCAATTGCCGCCGGCAATACGGCCATTCTGAAACCCTCCGAGCTTTCAGGGCACACCGCTTCCGTCATGGAAAAGATGATCAACACGGCATTCCCGATGGAATACATTCGCGTCGTTCAGGGCGCTGTTGAAGAAACCCGGGCTCTGCTCGTGCTGCCGGTGGATTATATTTTTTTCACCGGGTCCGTGCCGGTCGGAAAGGCGGTGATGGCCGCCGCGGCCAAAAACCTTACGCCGCTGACACTGGAACTGGGCGGCAAGAGTCCGGCCATTGTTCATGAAAGCGCCGATCTGGAGACTGCCGCTTCCCGCATCGCCTGGGGTAAATTTCTCAACGCGGGGCAGACCTGCATCGCTCCGGATTACGTTCTGGTCCATGAATCCGTCAGGGACCCCTTTCTCAACAAACTCATCAAAG
>CAZDYR010000539.1:0-2148 GCA_964509625.1 uncultured Smithella sp.
TACCTCATCCTGGCTGAATTCTTTCCAAAGGAATAGAGGCTGTTTTAGAAGAGGTAACGGATATGAATCAACAGCGTCCGCGCTTGATTATGGCCGCCCTGCGGGGCGGAGCCGGAAAAACTACCCTCTCTGTGGCAATGACTGTCGCCCTGCGCGAGCAGGGTATGGCAGTCACCCCTTTCAAAAAGGGACCGGATTATATTGATGCCGCCTGGCTTTCCCGGGCGGCATCCGGTCCCTGTTATAATCTGGATACGTTTCTTATGGGCGCAGATCAGGTCGCCCGCTCGTTTGCGCGCCATGCCTCGGCCTCGGGTGTTTCCATCATTGAAGGCAACCGCGGTCTTTTTGACGGCGTGAACGCTGCTGGAGAATTCAGCACCGCCGAACTTGCCAAACTCCTTCAGGCGCCGGTCATTCTGGTGGTTGATTGCGACAAAGTGACCCGGACGGCAGCGGCCATGGTGTTGGGTTGTCTGCACCTTGATCCCGCCGTGAATATTCAGGGCGTGATTTTAAGCCGCGTAAACGGCAGCCGCCACGCGTCCGTCATCCGCCGGTCTATTGAAGACGATACCGGCCTGCACGTTTATGGCGTTGTTCCGCGTCTGCCGGACCTTCCTTTTGCGCAGCGCCATCTGGGGCTTATTCCCCCCGAGGAACACGACCGTGTTCAACAGGCGCTCGAGACAGCGCAAGCTATTGCCCGCGACTATCTGGACCTTCCCGGTTTGCTTGGGGTTGCGCACGACGCGCCTTCCTGGACAATCGATGCTTTTCCCGGTCCGGCGCACTATGGCCGGAGAGCTGAGGCGCCCGTTACCATCGGCGTCATCAAAGATACGGCGTTTCAATTTTACTATTCGGACAATATCGAGGCCCTGACCGACCGCGGTGCCAGGATTGTGGAAGTCAGCGCCCTTGCTGATAAAGTTCTGCCGCCGGTCGACGCCCTGTATATCGGCGGCGGCTTTCCGGAAACGCAGGCCGGGAAACTGGCAGCAAACGAATCTTTCCGTCTCTCCGTGAAAATGGCTGCCGAAGCGGGTTTGCCGATTTACGCCGAATGTGGAGGTTTTATCTATCTGGGTAAATCTCTGACGATCGGCGATCGGCAATATCCGATGGCCGGTGTGCTGCCCGTGGCGTTCGGCATGGAAAAAAAGCCGCAGGGGCATGGATATACAACGCTGGTCGTGGATCGGGAAAATCCATTTTTCTCCATTGGTCAGACACTGACCGGCCATGAGTTTCACTACTGCCGGATCCTCTCGCAAGAGGAGGATGCTTCGACGGCATGCCTGGTCCTGCGTGGAACAGGCATGGGCAGCCAAAGAGATGGAATGTGCCAAAACAATATCATGGCGGGCTTTACGCACCTGCATGCCCTGGGAACGCCCGCATGGGCGGATGCGCTGATGGACGCGGCCTGTCGATATCGCCGGTCAAAGATCAATGGCTCTTCCGCTGATTGCGCGGATCAAACCGGGTTTACGCCGGAGAAACAGTTAGAGTCGGAATTAAAATGAAATTGATTAAATCAGGAGGTTATTAACCATGCCGCAAATCGAATTAGCCGGTAAAACGTATGAAGTGGATGAAGACGGATTCTTGCAGGATCTCGATAAATGGAACGAGGAGTTTGCAGAGGCTTACGCGCATGTGGAAGACATTGAGGGAAAATTGACCGATGAGCACTGGATGGTGATCAACTACCTCAGAAATTATTTTCAGCAATTCGGCATTGCGCCCATGATCCGGAAAATCTGCAAAGATTTAAAAATCGACATGAAGAAGCTCTACGAGCTTTTCCCGACTGGTCCGGCCAAGGGCGCCTGCAAGCTGGCTGGTCTTTCGAAACCGACGGGCTGCGTTTAATCGGACACAGTCACGTCCCGTCTATGGACGAAAGGCATGACTGCGCTTTCGAATAAACCGGGCAAAAGATATTGGGTACAGTTTATGGGATTTTACATTCTGACATATTGTTGCATTGCCGTATTAATCGCGGCGTCCGCGTGCCTGATTTGCAGGCAGCTGACACTTCCTATGCATGTCCGCTGGGAGATTTACCCGGTCCAGCATGAAAAGGCTGAGAGATCGGTTTACGGCGGCTCTTATATGGAAGAAGTGGACTGGTGGAAGTCC
>CAZDYR010000540.1:0-2147 GCA_964509625.1 uncultured Smithella sp.
GCTTCAAACCGGCTCACAGGAAGACGGAACACCCGCGCGAAATTGGTGAAAAGCAGCAAACTGGCGCCTTCCGGGATGATTTGAACGGCCACGGGCAAATCAGGCGGGTCAACGTCCAGATCAAAAATGCCCATCCCGCCGCGGTGCTGCCGGCTGAATAGATGTCGATAGGTACGTTTGAGTTTGCCGGCAGCACTCAGCGTGAACAGACTGTCCGTGCTGGCGGTTTCCTGGGGCAAAGCAGTCTCTGAGCGGCGATCATCTTCAAAAGGGGCCACAGGCCGGCTGCGTTTTCCCTCCAGCGCGGCAATCCGCGCTTCAAGATATTCGACATAAGCAATCACATCCGGGTTGATATTTACGAGGTCGGGGCGTTCCATCTACTTTTCCTTTGTTCGAGTTGAATTGATTTTATCACCTCAGTGGGGGAGTGCCACAGTTGCGGTGGAAACAATTTTGTCGAACCGCACTAGGTGAAATCAAATCCTGGCAATTCAAAATATGAATGGCAATTGGACTACCCTGCGCATTTGACGTAAGGAGATGGTGGAGGGGAGGCAAATTGTGTTTATGATCAGTAATGTTTTTGATAACTATTATTATACTAAACAATATTAATTCTCATAACAAACCCCCAAAAAGGTGTTTTCGGCGTTCAAACCTAATCCAACAGGATCCTTGATGCTGCGCAGCTTGCATACAGCTCTCACATGCAGATAACGATCCATCACGCACCACTTTGACAGATGATGGATTGATCGCTATAAACCGAAACAGTGGTTACAGCAAATCAAAGCCACCCCAGTCCAATCACAGAAAAAGTAACCACTTAATCTTTAGTTTTCCTCTCCTTTTACACACAACGAATTTGCCTTATCAAATTTCTGGCATATTTTACAACTATACGAAATATTCGCCTCGAATATTCGGTTATGCGAATAATAAATTGCCTAATTTCGCCAGGAGATGGGAATGTTTTTGATAATGTATGGGATAATACAACTATGCCCGACGACGACATTACCTCACCGCCACAGCGATCTCTGAGCATTTCTCAAGCCGCTTCTGCTTACCTCGACAGCGTTGCGCTGGCGCGCAGCAAAAACACCGCCCGCACCTATCAAAACGGTATTCAGGTTTTTCTCCTCTGCCTGCAAACCAACCATCTGGATTCTGAACGAGCGCCGGTTACGAGCTTGCGTGAAGATGCGATCGGATGGTTTTCAGCATTTCTCAAGGGCTACTCCCCCACCACCGAGCGGTTATATCTTACAGCGGCCACCGGCTTTTTTGAATACCTGGCCGCGGAAAACTTGCTGCCCGTCAACCTGGCTCGCGTCCGTATGTTGATCCGCCAGCGTGCCCGCCGCCCAGGCATCCGCCTGCCCCAGTTCCCAGCCGACGCGATTGATAAAATCATTACAGAAATCACTGCTACACGCAATTATGATGCACTTGACGGCCCTGAAAAGCTGCGCGCATTGCGCGATCGGGCTTTCCTGCTTACCCTGGCCGATACCGGGCTGCGTGTCCACGAAGCCTGCGGGCTGCGCCGGGGTGATTTAGACTGGCCCAACGGGCAGGCCGTCATCATCGGCAAAGGAAACCGAGAAGACATTGTGCGCTTTTCCCGCCGGGCGCAAACCGCGCTGCAGACTTACCTGACGGCCAGAGCGGCCTTCGACGGTTCCAGCGGTCGGTCTTTGAGCGCGTTGCCCTTGTTTGCGCGCCACGATAAGGGTGCCGGAAAAAAGGTCAAGCCAATCACAACGGCCACCGGCCGGAACATTGTCACGGATACCGTGCGCGAAATTCTCGGGGACGAAGCTGTCGGAACGATCACGCCGCATTCATTTCGCCATTATTTTGTCACACGTGTGCTGCGCAGCTCCAACAACTTAAAGCTGGCCCAGGAGTTGGCCCGCCACCGCAACATCGCCGTCACTCAACGCTATGCGCACCTGACAAACGATGAACTGGACAAAGGCTACTGGCGTGCAATCGAAGAAAGCGCGGGGGAATAATCATGCGGGCAAACCTTGCTTATGGAAAAACGGAGCTGACGCTTGACCTGCCCGACGCATGGAACGCTCAGGTGGTTGAGCCGGCCTTCCATCTCCAGCCGCAATCGTTCGAGCTCTGCCGTC
>CAZDYR010000541.1:0-2146 GCA_964509625.1 uncultured Smithella sp.
TCCGCCGACAGCCAGTAGAGGCCGACGTGATTGACGAAAGCCTTCTGCGAAACATATTTTGAAACAAGCCGGCTTTCTTCTGTCGGCAGCATGATTTTATCAACCGGTTTATCAGGAACCGCCTTCGGCATATAAGTCTTATTAAAGCCGGATATTGAAGCGCATCCGGCAACCACACTGAGAACCATTACCCATAAAACAAACGACCAGATTTTATTCATTTTCCCCTCCATATGTGCGCGTGTCTTTATTGATGTCGATATCCCCGCTAAATGCGTATCCCTTAACGCCTGCGGAAAAATCGTCATGGCACTGTAGCGAATCAATCGAATAAAAACAATCTATTTATCAATATTATTATGCAACATCGGTCCATAGACAGACCTAACCCGTCCATTGTGCCTTTATTCTAAAAAAACTGTTTTTTCTAAAATTCAATTTTTAATTTTGGTCAGACCAGACCAATGAGTGAATTCAACCCCTTCGGCCTTTGCCGCATCGGCCAGTTTGACCATGAGCTCTTCAGGCAGCAGATCAACACCGGCCAGATCCCACTTTAAACCAAGCCTGTCGTACTTGGGCTCGCAAATCCTGTTAAAGGCCAGAATGTCGTAGCGAACGGCTTGCGGCAGTTCGTGTTTAATAAAACGGGCAACCTTCCTGATGTTTTCAACGCTGTCCGTATACCCTGGGATCACCGGTGTGCGAACCCAGATGGGTTTTCCCATTTTGCTTATTCTGCCGGCGTTGGCCAGAACCTTTTTCAGAGAAACCCCCATAAACTTTAAGTGATCGTGTTCATCCATTGTTTTGATATCCAGAAGAACCAGGTCGGCAAGTTCCGCAAGAGGCTGCAGGACTTTCCAACTCGTCCCGCAGCATGTATCCAGGGCTACATGAATGCCTTCACGCCTGACGGCTTTCATCAGGGCGGCGCTGAATAAAGGCTGCATGGCAGGCTCGCCTCCGGACAGCGTCATCCCGCCGTTGGATTTCTCATAGAATACTTTGTCCCGCGCGACAATGTCGGCGACTTCGGAAACCGTGTATTCCCTGCCCAGCATTTCCAGAGCTGCCGCCGGACAGACATCCGTGCAGATGCCGCAGGCATCGCACAATTTTCTGTCGATCACAATGCCCTTATCGGTCAGTTCCAGCGCCTCTTTAGGACAGCTCTTCACACATTTTTCATCGCCGATACACCGCGTTTCGTACCACACCAGTTCGGCCGACTTCTTAATGCTTTCAGGATTGTGGCACCAGGGACAGTGCATCGGGCAGCCTTTTAAGAAAACCGTGGTGCGAATGCCGGGGCCGTCTTCGGTGGAATTGAGTTGAATATTGAATATGGATCCTTTAATTTCCTGATCACTCATTACCTTTTCCCTTGCATGAAATCAAATCCCGTTTGCTTTTGAGTCACAAAATATCACGTAATAAACTGCCCCATAGAAAAACTATGGGGCAGTCGGATGTCAACAGCAAAATGATCCATCAGGGTTTAAACGCAAAACTCGGTCCGGGCGATAATATCATCCTGAAGGCCGCGGGACAAGTCGATGAACCGGTAGGAATACCCCGATACCCGCACCATCAAATCCGGATAAGCTTCCCGTTTTTTCTGGGCTTCCAGCAGGATCTGCCGGTTGACCGGATTGAACTGGACCTGCCTGCCGCCCAGTTCGAAGTATCCTTCTACCATGGAAGCAAATTTTTCTAAACCTTCTTCCGTCCTGATCGTCGAAGGATTGACCGTCATATTCAGTGCGGTGCCACCGGAAAAATTCGGTTCCGATGCCCTGGCCACGGAACGCAGCGCCGCGGTCATTCCCTGCGTCTCCGTCCCGTTGGCCGGAGACATGCCGTTGGATACGGCTTCGCTGGCTTTTCGCCCGTCGGGCGTCGCGCCGAGAATACGGCCTCCCATGACCTGTGTTCCGGCGGAAATCATCAGGGGACGATAGGTTCCGCCGTCCATCGGTCGTTTATGCTTCCGGGCTTCGCTGTTCAGCAGGGTCATGACCCATAAAGCGATCGCGTCCGCCTTGGCATTGCTGGTCCCGTATTTAGGCGCCTTGTTGAGCAGCTGCTGACGAAGATCTTCTGCCCCCACGAAATTGTTGCGCAGATGTTTAATGAGCTCTTC
>CAZDYR010000542.1:0-2144 GCA_964509625.1 uncultured Smithella sp.
GGGCCTCTCGTTTCTCACCAAGCTGGCCTCCGGCTACTGGAACATCTTCGACCCCACCAACGGCTACACCGCCATTTCCGCCGCGGTCATCCCGCTGCTCGACCCGGCGCGCATTGACCGGCGCTTCTTCTTTGAAATCAGCCTGCTGCTTGAACTGGGCCGCCTGCGCGCGGTGGTGCAGGACGTGAGCATCCCTGCGCGTTACCAGGACGAGCAAAGCTCGCTGTCGGAATGGAAAACGCTGGTCGAGTTCCCGCCCAAGCTGGTGCGCGGCTTCTTCCGGCGCATCGCAACCCAGTATTTCCTGCGCGATTTCACCGCGGTCAGCCTGTTCCTTGTGGCCGGGCTGGCCGGCGTGGTGTTCGGGCTGGCCTGGGGCGTGGTCAAATGGGTGCAGGGCAGCCTGGCCGGCGTGCCCGCCACCACCGGCACGGTGATGATCGCCGTGCTGCCGCTCATCCTGGGCATGCAGTTGCTGCTGCAGGCCGCCGTGCTGGATATTCAGAACGTGCCGAAAGACGTGATTACCGAATGACTGCGACCCTGCCTCGATTCTCCATCATTACACCATCTCTGAATCAGGCGCGGTTCATCCGCCAAACGATCGAGAGCGTCTTAAGTCAGGATTATCCGGACATCGAGTATATCGTCATGGACGGCGGATCGACTGATTCAACGGTTGAGATTTTGCATGAATATAGCGGCCGGTTGCAATGGATTTCAGAAAAGGATGAGGGCCAGGCTGACGCCATCAACAAAGGCATTCAAAGTGCAACCGGCGAATTGATTGGCTTTATTAACTCCGATGATTACCTGTTGCCGGGCGCGCTGCGTATTGCTGCCGAGCGGTTGCTTGAAGCACCGGAGCGCCAGTGGCTGACTGGAGATTATGTCATCATCGACCACCAAGGGCACCCCATCCAGCCCTTCACAACTTCTTATAAACGGCTCTACCGAAAGCTTTCAAGCCCAGCTGCACTCGCTTTTACCAATTACATTGCTCAGCCCAGCACTTTTTGGAAGCGCGAAGTGCATAACGAAATTGGATATTTAGACAAATCACTCTGTTACACCTTCGATTATGATTTTTGGATGCGTTTGATGCAACTTTGCCGACCCTATTGCGTGGAAATACCCCTCTCTGCCTTTCGGATCCATTCAGCTTCCAAAGGGGGGAGTGAGTATGAATCACAATTCCGGGAGGAATTAGAGGTTTTACAACGGTATAACAAAAATCAAGCTCTAATTCGTTCTCATAAACTTCACAACCTCCTTATTGTTGCTGCCTATAAGGTTTTGAAATAATTTGAAAACCATGAATAAAGTCCTTGAAAAATTTCTTTCTACTCGGTTGCTTTCCTGGGTTTTTGTTGGCTTTTTAATTTCATATCTTTTGTTCTTTATCAAACCAATTTTTTTCTCTTCTACGATAATGCAATTTCCAGAATATATCCAAACGATTGATCCAATAGGATATGATCTGAAGCAAATGCGTTCGTACAGTGAATCTCTATTTATCAATAAACAAACCCCATATATTGGAAATAATCTTTATCCGCCACTTGCCAGCGTATTATTTGGTCCATTTCTTTTATTCACTTTTAGCGAATCTTATAAAATCCTCTCCTTACTAACATTTTTAGCTTTTGTCCTTCTCCCTTTTCTGTTACGGGCAGGCAAAGAAAAAGCCACACTCACCTGGCTATTTGTTCTAGTTGGTTTATTCTCTTATGGTTTCCAATTTGAGGTAGAGCGCGGGCAGTTTAATATCATTTCGATGTTTTTTTGTTTTCTGGGGGTATGGATCTTTTATTTTCATAAAAAGAGCCGTATCCTGGCATATATCTTATTTTCACTATCAGTTCAACTAAAAGTGTTTCCATTCATTTTTATACTGTTATTTGTTGACAACGCACAACGGATAAAAACGAATATTCTAAGGTTGGCGGGATTGCTTTTTAGTAATTTTCTTCTTTTATTTGTATTAGGGTCTGGAATATTCATAGATTTTTTTCACGCGATCAAAACTCAAACAATCAATCCGGGAATATGGATCGGCAATCATTCGATTAAGGCCTTTGTCACGCTGATTCAAGGAGGCCAATCTTGGAATCTTCCTTTCTCAAAAGTTATTGAGTTAATAC
>CAZDYR010000543.1:0-1790 GCA_964509625.1 uncultured Smithella sp.
TAAGCATGGCCAGACCCAGCCCCAGGTTTCTGGCCAGGTTTCTTTTTTTGGCGGGCAGCCGTCCAACGAGGATGGAGATAAAAATGATATTGTCAATTCCCAGGACTATTTCCAGGGCCGTAAGGGTTCCGAGGGCAACCCAGGCTTCGGGACTGGTCAACCATGCGAACATATGATTTCTCCCTTCATTCCATGTATGCTTTAAAACCGGCAATGTAAAAAATGTTTGCCTGTCTCAGTTATCCTGAACATGGCCAGGACAATATCCCAGTTTCATTGCGATTTCAATTTAAAGATGATGTCGTGACAACCGGCGTCCGCAGTTGTCAGAAGGAAAAGATTTTGGTTTCAGCAAACGGGGTGTTTCCTCCGGCTGCAATTAAAGAAAGAAAAATGCTGTCAGGACAAAAAAGACAATCATTATGGCGTCTCCGGTAGACACTCATTTTGTATTTTTCTGATCTTTCGTGTAAATAGACTTTATGAATATTTCTTTTGTGTTTCCCTGCCACAATGAGGCCGCCAATATAAAGAAATTGCTCGGCCGGGCGGACGCGTTTGCCAAAGACGTGTGCGAGCGCTATGAGTTGATTATTGTGAACGATGGAAGTACTGATCAAACAAGGCAATTAGTCGAAGATTTCATCATAGCCAATTCCCATGTTCGTCTTATCAGTCACGATGCATGCCGGGGGTATGGAGAAGCGCTTATTTCCGGATTTAACGGCGCCCGGCATGATTTTATTTTTTATACCGACGGCGACTTGCAGTTTGATGTCCGTGAATTGCGTCCCTACCTGTCCTGGATGAATGAGAGAACCATTCTTTCCGGATATCGCCAAAGCAGGAAAGACCCGTTTTTCCGAAAAATCAACGCGGGTATCTTTAACGCAGCGGTTCGTATATGTTATCGAGTATCAATTCGTGATATTGATTGTGCCTTCAAAGTTTATCCCAGATCTGCGGTTGAAAAGATGCAACTTATTTCAAAAGGCGCCATGATCGACACGGAGATGCTGACCAAAGGCGGGATGCTGGGATTAACAATTAGACAGTTTCCGGTAACACATTACCCGCGCGCGCGCGGGGTGCAGACGGGAGCAAAACCATCCGTTATATTGAGAGCCATGAAAGAGTTTATTGTTTTGTGGTTCAAAACCGTTCAATGGAAAATGAGCCTTGAGACTGCGGCACGATGAAAGATTTGGATTGCGCCATTTGTAGGAGCGACAAGAAACATAGAATTTCAGAGAAAACAGTAAAACCAGGGAAAAAGGAAGACTGTGATCGCGTGGGGCAGGTCTGCCTTTAAGCCAGAGCGGTTTACAGTTATGTTTTACATCTCAGTAAACCTTTAGAAGCGCTATGTAATCGTCTTCCTTAATTAACGGATAATATTTCTTATATGCATCGAGATTGATTCTTGTGACGTTTCCATCCAGCGGCTCTTTATGCACGAAAATATATTTGATCTGTCTCTTTTCTAATTCATTTTTTTGTATTTTCAGATCAAACAGGCTGATGGAATCGATCAGGGAACCCTCCAATTTCCGGCTGATGGATCCGTTGGCCATGGGTTGATGCGAACAGGCCGCCTGATACATCATGTACATGTTGTTTTGAATATAACTCGCGGGCAGATTGATGATTCCGAAATCTCCGTCAGGATTATTGTTGACTGCCGTGTACGCGGGAGGACAGAAAACGGGCGTCGATTCAAGCCGCGAAGGATAAAAATCCACGACGGTGACGAGTACAAGGCAGGATATTGCTGCCATTGCGACGCTTTT
>CAZDYR010000543.1:1800-2126 GCA_964509625.1 uncultured Smithella sp.
GGTTAAAAGATACACGAAGATCACGGCCCTTGAAGGGGTTCGCACATTCTTAAAAAAAGGAATGTATTCGGTAAGCAGCGTGGGAAGAGGGATATTCAGCATCTGACCGCCGATATGAAGCCATGATCCCAGGGAGAGCAGCAAGAAAAGCAGGATGCAGGCCAGGCACAAACCAAGATGTTCAATGCGGCGGTGGTATTTCCTGAACAAGGCCAAAAGCAGGATCGCCGCATTGACCAGTCCGATATAGACCGTCATTTCCCATAAATTCCCTTTGAAGTGCGAATAAACAGGCTCCCCGATCTTCGCGAGCAGATGGTAGGGAT
>CAZDYR010000544.1:0-2126 GCA_964509625.1 uncultured Smithella sp.
GTCCAAGGCGGCAGCGTGTGCGCGAGGGGACGCACGGAGCAGGTGGCGGTCAAAACGCCGGAGATGGAAACGCTGTTTAGTCTTCCGCAGGATATTCGCGATCTGTTAGGATTCTCAAATGGATGAACGTTTAAGACAAGCATTTGTAACCGGTGTGGAGCGGGTGTCGGCGTGGGCGGATTTGCTCGACGCGATTAACGTGTACCCTGTCGCTGACGGCGATACGGGCCGGAATCTATCCATGAGCCTCTCCCCTCTTCGCTTTGCGGGCGACGATAAAAATAAAGTTATCCGTCAGCTGCTTCTGGCCGCAAGAGGAAACTCCGGCAATATCGCGTCGCAGTTCTTTTCCGCATTTTACGCCCTGGATGGTTTGCCGCAGCTCAAAACGGCCGTGCAGGAAGGAAACGCCAGAGCGTGGAAGGCGGTCAAAAATCCGCGTTTGGGAACCATGCTGTCCCTGTTTGACGCGCTGGAAGAAATTCTTGACCGTCAGGAGTTCACGGCGGATCAAAAAAGCGCGGATCAAATCCTGTCGCACCTTGAACAGGCTGTGCGGGAGACGCATGATACATTGCCGAAGCTGCAGGAGGCCGGGGTCGTCGATGCCGGCGCCTTGGGCATGTATGTTTTTTTTGAAGGTTTTCTCTGCTCACTGGCGGGCCGGACCGGCCATTATCGGCCGGTGACGGAAGTCTTCAAGGACCGTTTGATGATTTCATCCGCCTTCAAAGAAACGTCGGAGAACGGTTACTGTGTCGACCTGGTTGTGAAAACTAGTTCGTCATCAGACGATCTGGCGAAGATTGCCGGCGGCGAGGAAAGTGCCATCATCATCCGGGACGGGGATCTTTACAAGATCCACCTGCACACGGACGACAAAGAGAAGATCAGGGCTCAAATGAGCGCGCTCGGGAATATGGTGAACTGGGAAGACGATAATCTTTCCGCCCAGATCAAAGAATTCATGAACGCTCCCGCCGATTCCAGACTGCACATCATGACGGATGCCGCCGGATCGCTTACCCGGGAAGACGCGAAAAAGTACGGCTTTACGCTTTTGAACAGCTACATTCAGGTTGGTGAAAAATCACTGCCCGAAACCTATTATCATCCCAATGAACTATACGACGCTATGAGAGCGGGTGTCAAGGTTACTACGTCTCAATCCTCGATTTTTGAACGGCATCAATTTTACACCAGCGTTCTCGCCCGGTTTGAAAAAGTTTTGTATCTATGCGTGGGTTCCGTCTATACGGGCAATTACAACGTGGCCATGGACTGGAAGAAAGAACACGATCCGGAAAACAGGCTATGGGTCGTTGATACGGGGGCGGCATCCGGAAGACTGGGAACGATTGTTCTGGCGGCACAGCAGTATCTCAAGCACACGCATGATATGGAGAAAACTTTTGACTTTGCGAAGAAAGCCGTGGAGACATGTGAAGAGTATGTTTTTCTGGAAAAGCTCCAGTATCTTGCGGCAGGCGGAAGGCTGTCCAAAACCAGCGCATTTTTCGGGGATATGCTGAAAATGAAACCGGTCATATCCCCTCAGCCGGAGGGTGTCAGAAAAGCCGGTGTGGTGCGAAACCGCAAGGATCAGATCAAAATGGCGCTGGAGAAAATGGCGGCGTCTCTGTCCGCGGATTCCCGCGCGCTGGTCATGCTCGAGTATTCGGATAATTTTGAGCAGGTATCGGAATTTCGGGAAAAGGTAAGGGTGCTCTACCCGAAGGCCGTTATTATTTTGCAGCCGTTATCCCTGACGTCCGGCGCGCATATGGGGCCGGGAACATGGGGAGTGGCTTTTTTGAAGCTTTAAGATGAATGGGTTCAGGGAAAAAGTGAGCACAAATATGGAAATACGAGATACAAACAACGGGATGCGAACGACGAGAAATGTCGGCCGTTTTGCTTTTGTGATTCCGGTTTATAACCACGCCGCGACGGTGGCGCAGGTGGCAAGGCAGGCACAGTCGCTGGGTTATCCCGTCTTTGTTGTGGATGACGGATCAACCGACAAAACCCCTTTGTATCTGGCGGAAATGAAGGGAGTCAACGTCCTGCGTCATTCTAAAAATGAAGGCAAGGGCGCGGCGATCATGACCGGATTTATGGCCGCC
>CAZDYR010000545.1:0-2121 GCA_964509625.1 uncultured Smithella sp.
ACCGCCTGGTATATGGGAACCGTCACCTCCATTGAATATAAATACCGGAAGGCCACCCTGGGATGTCAGATGGATATTTCTCTGCAGAAACGGGCGGAAGACGCGCTGAAACAGAGTGAAGAACGTTCCCGCACAATCATTGACTCAATTACCGACGCTTACTATGAAGTTGACCTGCAAGGGAATCTCCTCCTGTTCAATGAAGCTTATCTGAAGTTATTCGGATACCGTCAGGAGGAGATGCTGGGGATCAACTATAAACGATATGTGGAAAAAAAGCAGGCCGATATCGCCTTTCGCGCTTTTTCCCAGGTTTATAAGACAGGAAAACCTTTAAGCAAACTGGAATGGGAAATTATCAACAAAAACGGTGAGGCGAGACAGGTGGAGCTGTCTGTTAATCCGGCGCGCGACGCACAGGGGAAACTTAAAGGTTTTCGGGGTATTATGAGCGATATCACCGCAAGGCGAAAGGCGGAAGAAGCTATTCGCAAGCAGGCTTTCCACGACTCGCTCACCAATCTGGCCAACCGGATTCTGTTTAACGACCGCCTGACCATGGCCATCAAACGGGCAAAACGGACGCAGAAAATGATCGCCGTCATGGTTCTTGATCTGGATTATTTCAAGGATGTGAATGACCGCTGGGGGCACGCGGCGGGCGATTTGCTTTTAAAAGAAGTGGCCGACCGGCTGGCGGATGAGGTCCGGGATACCGATACCGTCGCCCGGCAGGGCGGCGATGAATTTTCCATCGTCCTGTCGTCTTTGAATTCAATCGAAGACGCCCGTCAGATTGCCGAAAAAATTGTGGCGTCTTTTTATCAGCCTTTTCATCTGGATTCCATTGAGGCCTATGTAACGACCAGCCTGGGCGTTGCCATGTATCCGGATGATGGCGAGGAGATTGACACGCTTATAAAAAACGCCGACAAAGCCATGTATGAGGCGAAAAATCTGGGTCGGAACCGTTATTGTTTTCACAAAAAACCTTCCTGAAAAGAATTCCCCGTGCGTCATGGAGGATGACGCCGAAGATAACCCGTAAACCGCCGGAGAATACCGCAGCATCAGAATGAACTCCGATACGGTCTAAAAAAGAAAGGAATGAAAACTCATGAACATCGTCGTCTTAAACGGCAGCCCCAAGGGCGATTTGAGCGTCACGCTCCAGTATGTGCGTTACGCTGCCAGAAAGTTTCCGGAGCACACCTTCCGGATATTGCCGGTAGCCCAGACGATCCGGAAAATTGAAAAGGATGAAAACGCGTTTCAGGAAATCCTCGATGCCGTAAAAAAAGCCGACGCGGTTTTATGGTCCTTTCCGCTTTACTTTCTGCTGGTATGTTCGCAATACAAGCGATTTATTGAACTGATCTTTGAAAGAAAGCAGGAGGCGGTCTTTGCGGGAAAATACACGGCATCGCTTTCGACGTCGGTTCATTTTTTCGACCACACGGCGCACAATTACATTCACGCGATCTGCGACGATTTACGGATGAACTTTATCGGATCCTACTCCGCCGCCATGTATGATCTGATGCGCAAGCCGGAACGACAACGCTGGCTGTCCTTTGCCCGTCATTTTCTGGAGGCCGCCGGCCGCGGGATCCCCGTGGCGCGCGTCTATCCGCCCCTCGCGATGAAACGGGAAACCTATCAGCCCGGCCGGGTGGAAACAGGCGTTGAAGCGGCGGACAAGCGGATACTGATCATGAAAGACGGCCGGCAGCCGGCGGGCAACATCGACGCAATGGTCGGGCAGCTGGCCGCCAACTTCCGCGGCGCGGCTGATGTGGTGGATCTCATGGACCTCGACATCAAAGGAGGCTGCCTGGGCTGCTGCAAGTGCGGCCTGGACAACATCTGCGACTACCGGGGCAAAGACGGCTACATTGATTTCTATAACGAGCAGGTAAAAAAGGCGGATATCGTTGTTTACGCGGGCGCCATCCATGATCGTTATCTCTCTTCGCGATGGAAGATGTTTTTCGACCGGTCCTTTTACAATACGCACATGCCCACGCTCGTCGGCAAGCAAATCGCTTATCTGATTTCAGGTCCTCTGGAGCAAATTCCCAACCTTCGCCAGATTCTGGAAGCCTACGCTGAGTTTCAGGA
>CAZDYR010000546.1:0-2120 GCA_964509625.1 uncultured Smithella sp.
GAAAAACAGATGAAGGAAAATATATCTTATTTAAAAAAAAATCCATCTTTTTTTTAAAAAAATTTTAATGCTGCTGCCGTCTAGATGCCTGTGTCTCAAGCGGATGAAACCTTCTCGGGTTGGCTCTAAATCATTCAGCACACCTGTGGGAAAGAATCCTATGCAAAAATTAATTATCCCGCAGTCCGGCAATATGCTTTACCTGTGCGCTCAGGTTTGTCAAGTAAGCAACCCGCTCCTGGTATATACCGCCCTTGACGTCGTATTCAGCATGGGCCATGTCCTCAATCGCTTTGTCCACATCACCACCGGCGGCAATGAGATATTCTTCAATGAGTTCACGATAGCGGAATGTTTCAGCAAGTGAGCGCTCCAAATAATCCGACGCGTCCTGGCCGGACAGCGCCCAGCCATGTCCCAGACAGACCATATCAGGCTCCAGGGAAATCATGAGCTTCAATGAATCGATATAATCACGGTATGAAGAAAGAAACTCAACCTGCATCTCAGCGCCTGTTTCACCCTGCAACACACCGCATGCCTCGCTGGGAAACAGGGTTTTGATCTCCGGAAAATAAAATGCCAGCGAATCGCGGGTATGGCCCGGCGCCTCATACACAAAGCAGATCAGCTCGCCCAGGTCAAATTCGTCTCCCTGTTTTAAAGTAAAATCGATTTTAAAAGGATGCAATGTCAGGTCTTCTGCGGCGGTATTGTATTTCAACAGCTCGACGTGGTTTCGGCTGAGCCGGTTCATCATTTCGAGAACCGACGGCTTCTGTAACAGATCAACAACCCTCTTATGAGCCCCTATCTTCAAACCGGGAATACGCTGCTTCAAATAGTGCGCGGCACCGGCATGATCATAATGCGAATGGGTTAAGAAAAGATAGTCCAGGCGTTCCGGATTGCCCAGGATGTCTTTGATCGATGCGAGATAGCGGGGCCCCAGAAGGTTCACCCCCGCGTCAATCATCAGGTTCTTCTTTTCTCCCCGAACGATGTAAGCCGGATACCAGGCATTCGGAATCGCGATTATCCGTTCGTGTATCCGTCCTTTCGCCTGCTGCTTCATATGACGCTGCTCCTCTTAACGATGATTGATAAATTTCATAGCATTTCATTAGATAAAAAGTAACAAAAAACCCGCTATCGGTAGCGGGTTTTTACTTCTTTGAGCTTTGTTGGATTCCCTAATGGGGCGATAGGGAATATCATCTGGCTGAACAGAAGAAAGCCTGTCATTATTTTTAAACTATCACATTTTCCCTTGCCACGGTTCGCCCGGAATCAGGGGCAGCAATTGGTTCATCAAGTATTGGGATGCCGTTTGGAAATCAAAAACGGCATCCGGAACTAACAGCGGCGCTATGTCTTCTGCAAAAGTGGCGTCGCCAATTTTGCAGATAAAGTTTTGCTCAAACTCCGCTCTGGATACCCTGTGACCTTCACGTTCCATGTAATGCAGAAAGCAATCAACCACCGTTTGCGGATTTGCCCCGGTCGTGGTAAGCGCCTGCCACAGATCAAACAGATCACGGCCTTTTTTGCGTTGATACAATGCCCGCATTTTGGTGCCGAGCAATTCGTCCAGTGAATAGGTCAGAATTGAAGCACCGCCGGAAAACCAGCGTGATTGGATATCCATATTTCGTTTTTCCAGACCACATACTGTAAAATGCTCACGCGAATTAATCTCCACCTTCAGCTTGAGCGGCAACCCGCTTTCCGCGTTTATCCGGAAGGTCAGTGTAATACGCCCTTCCGACTGCTTGCGTTTTGGTTCGCCCAGCCAGGGGTTTAAAACTTCCTTGAGAGAATCCATCAGCGATCCGATCGGACCCGGATGCACCTGAACCAGATCGATATCTTCAGAATAGCGAACGGGTTTTAAATATAATTTATACAGAGCCGTTCCACCACGGAAAGCGAGATTTTTCGCCACGTCAGGATGTTGAAACATTTCCACCAGTGCCCGACTGATCAGCAAATCCTGCTCGACCTGATCATTGGTCAGCCAGGGAGCCTTCTGTCGCCATTCCTTGATGAAGGCATTGGAAATCATAGATCGGGCTCCACTTTGGTGTTGACAAACACGCGCCAACGACCTTCCAGCTTTG
>CAZDYR010000547.1:0-2115 GCA_964509625.1 uncultured Smithella sp.
ATCAGCTTCCTGGCGCCATCGAGAATCTGGTTTTTTCTTAACTCACCCTTCATGATTCTTTCCCATTAATTTTTTTATACCATATGATAAATTAATCTTGACTTCAAGACATTTTTATTTCATGTAGTTACATAATAATTGGACCTGACACGTCAGGTTTATTTTTATTAGGAAGGCCAGCGACAGGATGCAAGATAGTTTACCGCCAAATAAAAACAGAAAAGGAGGAGGAAACAATGGGGAAAACATACGATGTCATCATTATCGGGTGCGGTCCTGCGGGAATGGTTGCCGGTGCTTTGCTTACCAGCGCAGGAAAACGGGTTCTCATGGTCGATAAAATGGACCGTCTGGGCGGCAGGGCCTGTGGGTTTGAGTATAAAGGCATCACCTTTGATTATGGCATGCACCTCATGATTACCTCCGATGATGGCGTCCTGGGGCAGACTTTAAGAAAACTGGGGATCGATGTCAGATGGAAACAAATACCCGGACTAAGGGTGTTCACGGAAGGCGTATGGAAGGACATGATGGAACTCGCCCCTCTTGCCGACCCGGAATTCGGTAACATAGCTGCTGAGATGATGGCCATGTCCGAAGATGACCTTGTGCAGTGTGACGATCTGTCTATTGAGGATTGGCTGAGAACGCGCACATCAAAAGAAAATGTCCTCGATTTCATGCGAGGCATGGCCATGGTCATCACCACCCTTCCCGATGCCAATGACATGGCGGCTTCAGAGGTCATCTTTTCCACCGCGCGCGTGTTAAAGACGGGAAAGTTTGGCGGAGTCCCCGAGGGCGGTTATACGAAGATGTGGGAGGCGGTTGCCGGTTATATCCGTTCAAAAGGGGGTGAGGTCAGGCTGAATGCGAACGTGGGAAGGATTGCCATCAATGATGGAAAAACAGCGGGTGTCATGATGGATATTAAAAAAGACCCTGAATTTTTCATGACTGATTTTATGCTTGCCGAGCAGGAGCTCATTGAAGCACCCGTTGTTATTTATACAGGGATGATCTGGGATCTGTTTAAAATCGCTTCCACTGAGCATTTTCCGGACTTTTTCGTCAAGATGGTCAAAGGATTCACCGGCAATACGACATCGGCGGTCGGCTGGGCGATTCTGGCCATGGACAAACCGGCAACAGACAGTCTCTGCCATCACGCTGTTTACAAGCTCAAGCGCATGGGCCTGCCCCTGCAATACCTCCCGATCACCAACATTGATCCGTCTATCGCGCCTGCCGGTACCCATCTGTTCATCGGGGGATGTCCCTGTGAACTGGACACCAGGAACCGTGACCTGATGGAAGAGAAGGCAGCCTTGCACAAGGAAGACCTGGAAGAGCTTTTCCCCGGCATCTGGGAAAGTGTTAAATGGGGCATTAAAGGAACTTTTACGGGAATCGACGGCATCGCCAGACGTCCCCGCTGCGTGGGTATTTTCAGGCCGGATTACAAGGCGCCGGGAATCGACGGTTTGTATTTTGCCGGCGATACGGTGCGCAGCAGAGGTGTCGGAATGGATTTCGCGTCGCGTTCCGGCTTGCGGTGCGTGGAGAGAATCCTGAATGAAAAATTTGATATAGAATAGCAAATCAATAACAGAGGGATGGGAGAATACATGAGAGCATCAACGAAAGCTCTGATGGCAAAGCATGGCTGGAGGATTGATCGGGCAATTCACAATTATATTTATTTCATTTTCTATTACCCGTATGTGCGATTTGTATATTACCTGTTTAAATATCTTGCAGAATATTTATCATGGTTCAAACCGCTGAATCCCATCGTGAGCATGGCGTTAAACAGGTATCATGCGAAAATCCTGTCCGGCGAAGATGTAAAAAAGATAGTGACTCTCAATGAGGACATAAGCGCGATCTCGGATAAAAACAAAATGATCGTCCCCTTCAAATACGCTTACAAGATCCTGTTCAAAAATCCGGATTATATCGCGGTGGTCGACTGCCCCTGCAAAAAAACACTGAACGCACCACCCGATACGATCAACTCGTGTTTGTGTGTGGGGAGCGGCACCGCCGCCTTCTGGGTGGACAGTCTGTCAAAAAAATACAATGCCCGGAAGATCAGTCAGCAGGAGGCGCTGG
>CAZDYR010000548.1:0-2107 GCA_964509625.1 uncultured Smithella sp.
ACAGAGAACCGATGAGCGCGCCCAGACCGCCGATGGCGAGATTCTTGTTGCCGCCGACCGCTTTTCCCGCGTCACCCAGCATGCTCGACAGTAAGTCGCCGACCCCGCCGCCCGCGCCTGCGGCGCCGCCGCCCTGCTGTCCACCGCCCAATACGCTGGACAGCAAACCGCCGAGACCACCTGAGCCGCCTTTGCCGCCGCCCAGGACGCTGGATAGCATATCCGCGATTCCTCCACCGCCCTGCTGCTGGCCCGAAGCTCCCCCCAGCATGCCCGACAAGCTATCCAATGCGTTGCCGCCTCCCAGAGAATTTTTCATCCTGTCCGTGGACGAAGGCGACATGCCGGCCTGTACCATTGCGCCAAGAACTTCACTGATATTCATGACCCTGCCCTCCTTAATGTTTTGGTTGTGATCAATATTTACAGTCTGTTTGTGTCAATACGATGAACAAACGCGTTTGGAAGTGTTTGAAGTATAGGGGGGATGCCTTTCATTTGTCAATTCATATTTATGAACGGCAAGTAAGTCTTGACAAACCGCCGGCAATCGGAAAATGTCAACCGCGAGCCGGCTTAATCGCCCGCCCCGGAGCAAGCTGTCGAGGTGTGCAGGGTATATTATCCTATCGCAGCAAGCCGCGGAAAATTAACGCTCGTCGGGCTTAAGCGCGATAAAATACATTCGGCAAATAATCAGGGGAAAGCAATCGCAAAGATGATTACAGACAAGGGTTTTAGAGGATGACCATCATATACCTTGCGCCGCTCCAGGGGATGACCGACAGGATTTACCGCAACCTGTTCCCGATGTATTTTAAAGGCGTTGACCTGGCGGTCGCGCCGTTTATTCCCTCATCGAAAAAAATCAAGCCGGGAAGCGGTCTGCTGCGCGGTTTCTATCCCGATCAGAATACAGGCATTCCCTCGATACCGCAGATTATGAGTTCCCGGCCGGAAGATTTCGTCATGCTGGCCAATCATTTGTATGACATCGGGCATGGCACGGTAAACTGGAACCTCGGATGCCCTTTCCCGATGGTTGTGAAAAAGGGCCGGGGGGCGGGCATGCTTTGTCATCCCGAAAGAATCGAAGTTTTCCTGGAAACGGCATTAGCCGCCTTGAAACCCAAACTGTCCATTAAACTCCGGATAGGCCTGAAATACCCGGACGAGATTTTACGGATTATTCCCGTTTTCAACCGGTTCCCCCTTGCCGAACTGATCATCCACCCCAGAACGGGCGCGCAAATGTACGGAGGCGATGTTGACCTGGACATGTTCGGACAATGCCTTCATTTATCAAAACATCCCGTCGTCTATAACGGAGACATCGATTCCGTTGATAAACTGGACAGACTCTCCGGGCAATTCAGATCCGTGGAAAGATGGATGATTGGCCGGGGCCTGATGGCAAACCCGTTTCTTGCCGAAACAATCAAGTTCGGAACCCAAAAGCCTTATCGCGAAAGAGTCCAAATCATGAGGGCTTTCCATGACCACTTATTCGCCGAATATTCGCAGGCATTATCCGGTTCCTCTCACATTACCAATAAAATGAAAGAGGTCTGGACATATATGGGAAACTTCTTTGCTGACGGTGAAAAAATTCGCAAGCGAATCCATAAAACACACCACCGGGATCATTATGCCGATGTCGTTAATAAAATTTTTGACGAGCACGCGTGAGCGGATCGCCCTGTTGCAAGGGGGCATAAATTTATTATCTTGACAGTTCATAAAATCACTTCTATAAAAAAAACACAGCGCTACATTCTCCATGTAATACATTAACCATGCGGACTCAGGGGCATTTATGGATTTAAAAAAATGGTTCGGTCAGTTTTTTAGCGGCGGCAACAATCTTTATCGCAAATTGTTTGTTGTCTGCGGCCTGTTTTTCATCGTTCCGGCGATCGGCCTGATTTATCTGGCGGTCACGTATAACATTTTACACGATGCCTACGTGGTTCCCGCCCTTTTTGTTTTTCTGCTCTTCGTTCTTCTGGGTTTCCGGATCATCCGGAAAACGCTCGACAACATTAAAAACATCTCAACGAATCTGTCCAAAACAGCGGAAACCGCGTCGCAACGGCGGTTAAAAACC
>CAZDYR010000549.1:0-2107 GCA_964509625.1 uncultured Smithella sp.
CCGCACAGAAGTGATCACGAATCCCGTCGGCACTGCCCCGGGATTCGCGCTTCAGGCTTCCGGCAAACTGGTCTTTGTCATCCCCGGCGTGCCCTCTGAAACACAGCGCATGCTGCCCGAAGGGGTTATTCCGATACTGCGCCGTCACTTCCCCCAACCCGTTCAGCGCACCATCAAGCAAACCATCAAGACATTTGGCCTTGGCGAAGCGGTCGTCGATAAACGCCTGGCCGATTTTGACTTCGACGCCATCGGCGTGAGCGTCGGGTTTTATCCCGTTTTTCCGGAAAATCATCTGGTGCTCATTGCCCGTGCCGATGCGCAGGAACAGGCGCAAAATAATCTCCAAAAAGCGATGGATGCTGTTGCTGCCAGACTCGGCGATTGTATTTTCTCCTACGGCGAAAAAACGCTGGAGGAAATCATCGCCGGGTCGCTGACAGAAAAGAGACTGACGATTGCCGTGGCGGAATCCTGCACGGGTGGGCTCATTGCCAATCGCCTCACCGATGTGTCGGGCAGTTCCGTTTACTTTGAGCGGGGTGTGGTGACCTACAGCAACCGTGCTAAAATTGAACTGCTGGGCATGCCGGCTGAAATTATCGAAAAGCACGGCGCCGTAAGTGAAGAAACCGCGCGATTGATGGCCGAAGGCATCCGCAAAATAGCCGGGACGGATATCGGCCTTTCTTCGACCGGTATTGCCGGACCCACGGGAGGCACCAAAGAAAAACCGGTTGGCACTGTTTACATCGCGCTTTCCGACGGCAATGAGACCATTTGCCGTCATTACGCGTTTCGCTGGGACCGCCGCAGAAACAAGCTCATCTCGTCCGAGGCCGCGCTCATGATGCTGAAAAATTATCTGCAGGAGAAAAAGTAGCGTATGCCCGCAGAGAAAAACATCCGCGCCTTTCTGGCCATCGAGCCTCCGGAAGAGATTTTGCAGACGGTGCTCCGCCTGCAGGAGAAGCTCAAGAATGAAGTAAGCGGCCGGATCAGTTGGACCCGGTCCGGCGGCCAGCACCTCACCTTGAAATTTTACGGCGACATTTCTGCGGAAGATGTCGATTCCATCAGCCAGGCCGTCCAAAACCGCCTGCAATCGGGATGGACGTTGAATCTGAAAGTCGAAAAACTGGGCGTCTTTCCGGATGCCAGAAAGCCTCGCGTGCTCTGGTGCGGAACGACCGGCGATGTGGAGAAGCTTGCCGCCCTGCAAAAGCAACTGGATGCGGATTTTGCCCTGATCGGATTCCCGAAGGAAGACCGGCCTTTCCGCGCGCATCTGACGCTCGCCCGCATCAAAGATCCGCGCGACGTGTCGGGGGTGGGTAACGCCCTGACCAAGCACGCAATGTTTTCCGCCGGAGAATTTTCCGTCCGCGAGCTGATATTATTTCAAAGCAAACTGACGCCGCAGGGTGCGATATATACCAGGCTGGCAGCGTTTCCGCTGGCCGGATAATTACCTGTAGTGATGCTCCCTCGCCTCACTTAAAGAGGGGCGAGGGAAACTTAAATTAATAATTATCAAATGAGATAAAAATTAACCAAAGGGTAAAGGAGGTCATCGAAATATGTGTGCAGATATGGACAGGTCGAAAGCGGTGGATTTAGCAATCACGCAGATTGAAAGGCAGTTCGGCAAGGGATCGATCATGAAACTCGGCAGCCACGACCGCGTGGCGGACGTGCCGGCCATCTCCACGGGCTCTTTGAGCCTTGATATCGCGCTGGGAACATTCGGTGTTCCGCGCGGCCGTGTCGTCGAAATATACGGTCCTGAATCCGGTGGAAAAACAACGCTGGCGCTGCACATTGTGGCCGAAGCGCAGAAAAAGGGAGGTATTGCAGCTTATATCGATGCGGAGCATGCTCTGGATGTTGTCTACGCTAAAAATATCGGCGTCAACACCGATGAACTTCTGATTTCCCAGCCGGACACGGGTGAACAGGCTCTGGAAATCGCTGAAACACTGGTTCGCAGCGGCGCGCTCGACGTGCTGGTGGTCGACTCCGTGGCGGCGCTGGTGCCCAAGGCGGAACTTGAAGGCGAAATGGGCGACGCCCAGATGGGTTTACAGGCCAGACTCATGTCGCAGGC
>CAZDYR010000550.1:0-864 GCA_964509625.1 uncultured Smithella sp.
CATGAAGAACCCTGCTTAAAAGTTTGGGCATGTTAGCAACAAATCTCTCTGTCTTCAAGTTCTTTCTAAAAGAAAATTAATTCATATAAATCAAATTATTACAATCATGGATGGAAATTTATTCTGTTCGGACATTTTCGGATTTTGAAACGATCCTGATTTTTTTGAAAATACAATTCGTGTGTGTTAAGAACTTTCGATGGGTAAAAATATTCTATTGGTTAATCCATGGATTTATGACTTTGCCGCATATGACTTCTGGCTGAAGCCCCTGGGGCTTTTGTATCTGGGCGGACTGTTGCGCGCCAATGGTCATATGGTTTCTTTGATTGACTGCCTTGATCCTTATTCTCCATTGATGCTGCAAAGAAACAGAAAAGCTCCCCGCCGCCATGCACACGGTCACGGCCGGTTTTTCCGTCAGGTTATCGACAAACCGGATTGTCTCAAAATGTTGCCACGAAGTTATTGCCGCTACGGAATCGATCCCGACGTTTTCCGTGAGGAACTTCGACAACGCTCGGAAACGGATATTGTGTTGGTTACCTCCATGATGACCTACTGGTATCCCGGGGTTTTTGATGCCATCAGAATCATTAAAGAGGTATTGCCGCAAGCCTGCATTGTTCTGGGCGGGAAATACGCTTCGCTCTGTTATGATCATGCAGCTTTGCATTCCGGTGCGGATTATGTCATTCGCGGACGCGGTGAAAGACAAATTTTAAAACTGATGCGGGACCTTTTCGCCGCCGACACCATTTATGACCCGCCGGAAGAAGACCTCGACGCCTTGCCCTATCCGGCATTTGACCTGGTTCGAAAACTTGATCAGGTGCCCATCACAACATCACTGGGCTGCCCGTA
>CAZDYR010000550.1:874-2100 GCA_964509625.1 uncultured Smithella sp.
CACGTATTGCTCGTCTCACCTTTTTAACAGAAAGTTCCTCAGGCGCGATCCCGTAAAAGTTGCCGACGAAATCGAATACTGGCAGAAAAACTACGGTATCATAGATTTCAGCTTCTATGATGATGCCCTGCTGGTCGATTCCGGTAAAATGATTGTGCCAATTCTCCAAGAAGTTAAAAAAAGAAGCCTCCACTGCCGGTTTCACTGTCCCAATGGCCTTCATTTGAGGGAAATAACGGCTGATTTGAGCCGTCTGCTGTACAAATCGGGATTCAAGACGATCCGGTTCGGTTTTGAAACGTCGGATTTTATTTTACAGAAAGATACGGGAGGTAAAGTTCAAAATGACGAACTGCGCCATGCCGTTATGCATTTAAAAAACGCCGGATATCAAACGGAAGACATCGGTATTTATCTGTTATGTGGCATTCCGGGACAAAAAGAAGCGGATGTCGCGCACAGTATTGACTTTGTTTACGAGTGCGGGGCTAAACCGGTTTTAGCGGAGTATTCCCCCATCCCCGGTACAAAAATGTGGGCGGATGCCGTTGCCGCTTCACCATTTGACATTGAACGTGAACCTCTATATCATAATAACTCGATCTTGAGTTGTCGTAACAATGATTTCAGTTATGAGGCATACAACCGACTCAAAGCCAGGTTGAAAATGAAAGGCTGAAATGAAGACTCTGCTTTTAATGAAGAATATTTTTGTTCTTTTGTTGTCTGTTTTTTTTCTCATATTCGGCGTCAATGTTCTGGTTGGATCTTTTAAACTGCCCAATCCTCTGGAATTCGTCATGACACTTTTTGCCGCGTCCTTTATTATTTTGTTTTGTGTTGTTGGTGTTCTTTATGCGTATTTTCGATTATTCCCGCCAAAATCTAAAGATGGATTGCACGATGCTGAAACAAAGTAAATCAATTTTTCTGATCATCATGATGATCATCCTGTCCGCCGGATGGGCGCAGGCGATTGATATTGAAAAAAGAGTGGTTAAAACCACACTCAAAAACGGGATCACGATTTTAATGCTGGAGAGAAAATTCAGCCCGACTGTTTCCCTTTACATTCGATACAGAGTAGGCGCTGTTGATGAAACAGCCGGACAAACGGGCGCGGCTCACTTTCTCGAACACATGATGTTCAAAGGCACGCCATCGATCGGAACCCGAAATTATGCCGCCGAAACAAAGCTTCTTGCTCAGATTGAACACGTTGGCGA
>CAZDYR010000551.1:0-2100 GCA_964509625.1 uncultured Smithella sp.
TCAGTTATCACAGGAAGGTATCAATTGTATATGATGACCAGCAATACTGAAGCATCCGTCATGGATCAAATTATTGATCGCGCCATTGAACAAAACCCGCAAAGCATCGAACTATTAAAGGCTTTCGGGCCAATTATCGCCCGGCAAAGACAGCTGACCGATTCCATTCATTTACCCAAACTCGATTGTGCATCCGTCGACCGTGAAAAACTTTGCGCCGGTGTTCCCGTTATTCAACAGATCAGCTTGTTTTCTCCGGACGCGCCTCTTATGGAAATTGCCTTATCCCTGATCTCGGCAGTGAAAGAAGGTCTGCCCAAACTTGCACAAGAGCTTGAACGCCTGTCTGAACTGATTACAAACGGAAAGCTCCGCCTTGCCGATTACTTTGAGGTCCATCCTGGTGATGAAAATAAAACAATGGAGCATTGGGGAAATGATTTAAAAATATCACCCTCCAATGCTTCATTTTTATTGAGTTTGATGGCTCGTGTTCTGTTGGAGCGGCGGGCGAAAGAAGTCACCTCAGCACTGGGCGAGTTTGCCTGGGAAAAAGGTTATTGCCCGATTTGTGGAGAATTTCCGTCGATTGCCCTGATTGAAGAGGAAGGCGGCAAGCGTTTTTTACATTGTTCCTCCTGCGGTCAGGATTGGCGATTCACGCGTGTTGTCTGTCCTTACTGTGAAAAAGAAGCCCAGCGGGAAATGGATTATTTTTACATCGAAAATAAGATGCAGGAATCCGCTTTTGTCTGCGACCAATGCAAGAAGTATCTGGTCACACTTTACCGAGCGGGGCGTCTGCATGCACGGGATATGGATCTTTCGGCAGTTGCCCTGGTGCATTTGGATATGATCATGCAGGATAAGGGCTATGAACCAATGGTTATCTGTCCCTGGAATGTTCTAAAATAACGGCCGGTGAAAAGTGTGTAATTACCGATTATTTGATCTAATTGATAAACCATGGGCATTTGTGCGTTGACAGAGGAGGAATAGTTTTGTAAGACAATTTTGCGCATATGTCAGTTGAGATATATGTCGTTATTGTCACAGATGATTGACAGGAGAAATGATTATGAGCAGTGCTACAACATTTATTCTAAACGGCAAAGAGACGCCGTTTACGCCGGGGCAGATGATTCTGGATGCGGCGAGAAACGGCGGAATTGAGATTCCCACTCTCTGTTATCTTAAAGGGGCGTCACCCACGGGCGCCTGTCGGATTTGCTGCGTCGAGGTGAAGGGCGCACGGTCGCTGATGGCGTCGTGTTCAACGCCGGTGACGGCCGGCATGGAGGTGTTTACCGATACGGAATTGGTCCATCGTTCCCGGAAAATGATTGTCGAATTTATGCTGGCTTCCGGACGGCACAACTGTCTGATGTGCGAAGCCAACGGCAACTGCCGCCTGCAGGATCTGGCCTATTTTTATAAAATCACAAAACTCCAGTTTAAGGAAAAGGACGAAAGAGATATTTTCCCGACAGAGGATACCAATCCTTTGATTGTGCGCGACTTCAGCCGCTGCATCCTGTGCGGCCGGTGTGTTCAGGCCTGCAACGAGGTAATGGTCAACCGCGCCATTACCCAGGGGTATCGCGGCGCCGAAAGCAAGATTGTCACCGGCGGCGATGGCGCATACACCGACAGCGAATGTGTTTTTTGCGGGCAGTGCGTGGAGGTCTGCCCGGTGGGCGCACTGACGGAAAAGAAGGCCAAGGGGTTGGGGCGTCCCTGGGAGGTCAAGAAAATCCGCACAACCTGTCCCTACTGCGGCGTGGGCTGCCAGCAGTGGCTGCATGTCAAGGACGGTAAAATCGTTAAAGTCACTGCCGTGGAAGACGCCCAGCCCAATCAGGGACGGCTCTGTGTCAAAGGACGGTTTGCCTACGACTTTATATATTCGGCAGAACGGCTCAAAACGCCGTTAATCCGGAAGGAGGATGGAACATTCCGGGAGGCGTCCTGGGACGAGGCGCTTGATCTGGTTGCATCAAAATTCAAGGAAATCATCAAAAATGACGGGCCGGATGCCATTGCCGGCGTCAGTTGCGCCCGCAGCATCAATGAAGACTCCTATCAGATGCAGAAACTTTT
>CAZDYR010000552.1:0-2100 GCA_964509625.1 uncultured Smithella sp.
TTTTTGATCAGATACAGCGGGAAGTAGCGTTTTTCCTTCAGGTCCTGGATGATGCGCAGCCGCTCGATGCAGGAGGCGTCGTAGTAAGCCATTTTTTCATTGGCCTTTTCGGGTCTGGGCAGGAGCCCTTCGGCCACGTAATAGCGGATTGTGGATGCGGGGACGCCGCTTTGCTTCGCGATCTGGCCGATTTTCAGTTTCATGGACATTTCCCAAACATTAAAGTTCAACTTTAATGTTATAAGGCGGTTGACGGCTGCTGTCAAGCAAATAATCGGTGACGATGATCATCTTTTCGGAGGTGATATTTTCATTGACTTGCACGCGAATTTTCCCTAAAATTTCACCGCAATCTCGGTCCGTGTTAAGACCTGTAAAAATTTCATTCCCAAAATTGTGTGCGACAATGATTAAGGGGCGTGCCGACAAATCATCTCTGTTTCGAGGCTTAATTTTCGGGATCATCATCGGCGTTGTCTTTACGGCCGCCGCCGTGCTGGCCTACCAGAAGTCCGGCGACGCCCGGTTCTGCGGCTCCTGTCACAGCATGGGGATGGTGCACGGCGCCTGGCAGCTATCCCATCATCATCAATATACCTGCACGGAATGTCATCTTCCCGACACGCATCTTGCGGGCAAAGTTGCTTACAAAACCAGGGCGGGTCTCAATGATCTGATTCATGAAACCATCCGCGATTATCCGGCGGGCTTTGGAATTTCCGCGGAAAGCCGCAGAATTGTCAATGAAAACTGCCTGCGCTGCCATGCGTCAACGGTTTTGAATACGCCGATGGCATCAGACGGGGCCGATTGCCTGACATGCCATCGATATCTTGTTCACGGAAGGGGCGTGGATGAAGGAGGGATAAGCGTTGAAAAATAGAAACATCGTTTTAAAAGGTCTGACGGGGATGGTCCTGATTTTGCTCATCGTGATTCTGATCCGCGTTTTTTTTCTGACGCCCCCCGATAAGGTCAAGCTGGTTTTGATTCCGGATACGGAATATGACCCGGCAGTATGGGGCAAACATTACCCTCTGCAGTACAACAGCTATCTGAAAAACAAGGAGATGGCGCCTTCGCCCACAGGATACGGCAGCTCCGTCAAAGACCAGAAATCCGTCAAGGAACCGGAGATTCTTGTCAACTTTAAAGGGATGGCCTTCAGCAAGGACTACACGGAGGACCGGGGGCATCCTTACGCGATGGACGATTTGAAAGAAACAAAGCGCATCGGGCCGACAACGCCCGGTTCGTGCATGACGTGCAAAACCGTTCAGCTGCGCGATATTTACAAAGACATGGGCTGGGATTACGCCAGGAAGCCGCTTGCCGAACTGACGCCCAAAATCAACCGGGCCATTGTCTGCGCCAATTGTCACCAGCCTCAGACCATGAAACTGCGGGTGATCAATCCCGCCTTTATCGAGGCGATGAAAGGGAAGGGAATCGACGTGACCCAGGCGTCGCGGGCCGAGATGCGCAGTTATGTCTGCGGCCAGTGTCATGCGGAGTATTATTTTGAGCCGGACACGAAACGCGTGATTTTCCCGTGGGCCAAAGGGCTAAAACCTCTCGACATGTACGCTTATTATCAGGACAAACCCTTTGGCTTTGAGTCGGACTGGGTGCATCCCGACTCCCAGGCTAAAATGCTCAAAGCCCAGCATCCTGATTTCGAACTTTTCAGTACCGGCGTGCATGGCAGGTCCGGCGTGTCCTGCGCAGACTGCCACATGCCGTATATGCGTGACGGGGGTCGCAAGTACTCCTCGCACTGGGTGACTTCTCCGATGAAGCACATCCAGGCGTCGTGCCGAACTTGCCACACGCAGGACGAACAGTGGCTTCTGGAACGCGTCAAAACAGTTCAGAACAACGTCTTTCTGCTGCAGCGCATCGCCGGACAAACCATTGCCCGTGCGCACGAGATGATCGGTAAAGCCGGTACGGACGCCAAGGTCAACGCCGCCGAACTGGACAAGGCGCGTGAGCTCGTTCGCTATGCCCAGTGGTACTGGGATTTCATCGCTGCAGAAAATTCAATGGGATTCCACAATCCCGATCAGGCGCTTGGCACGCTGGGTCAGTCTATTGATC
>CAZDYR010000553.1:0-2085 GCA_964509625.1 uncultured Smithella sp.
TTTTAATGATACGGCGACCACCGAGATCTACACTATCCTCTTCGTCGGCAGCGTGGCGGTGAAGCTCAATGCCGACGATAACTTCACCTGGTACAGTGTCGAAGCGGAAAATTTCGAAAGCATCCACAATCACAGCGCGTATGCGTGCGTCGAAAAAGGGTAGCATGATGGCCGCTCAAAAAGAAGGTTCTTTTTTCAATCTTTATACCCATGGATTTGTTCGCGCCGCTGTCTGCATTCCGGAAGTGCGGGTCGCTGATGTTTCGTTCAATGCCCGAAAAACCATTGAAATGGCCAAAAAAGCGGCGGAAAGTAAAGCCCTGCTGGCCATTTTCCCGGAGCTGGGACTGACCGCCTACTCCAACGACGATCTGTTTCACCAGGACGCCCTGCTCCAAAGCGTTGAAGCGGCTTTGACCGACATAAAAAAAGCGACGGCCGGACTGAATCTGATTATCGCCTGCGGTGCACCGCTCATGTTGAATTGCCGCCTGTTTAACTGCGTGGTTGTTTTTTACCGGGGCAGGATTCTCGGCATCGCCGTCAAATCCTACCTGCCGAACTATCGCGAATACTATGAAGCCAGACAATTTTCACCCGCCTCGGCGGCCATCGCGTCAACCGTCAATCTGGCGGGACAAAAAGATATTCCCATTGGCGCGAACCTGATCTTTAAGGCCGCCAATATTAAAAATTTCAATTTGTTTTTTGAAATCTGTGAAGATCTCTGGGTTCCGATTCCGCCGTCAAGCTTCGCCGCGATGGCCGGCGCGACCGTCATCGGCAATCTTTCGGCGTCCAACATCACGATCGGAAAGTCTGAATACCGTCATCAACTGGCGGCCAACCAGTCGGCGCGTCTGGTCGCCGCCTATCTTTACGCGGCGGCAGGCTTCGGCGAATCGACCACCGATCTGGCCTGGGACGGGGACGCCATGATTTATGAAAACGGCAACCTGCTTTCGGAAACCGAGCGTTTTTCGGTTTCGGCGCAAATGATTTGCGGCGATATTGATTTGGACCGTCTGGCCCAGGACCGGATGCGTCTCACCACGTTTGGACAGAACGCGGCGGACCACAAGAATATCCTGGCCGCTTTCCGGCACATTGAATTTGATGTGGACTGCCCAAGAGGCCAAATCCTTCCGGAGCGGGAGATCGCCCGCTTTCCCTACATCCCCGCCGATCCGGGCAAACGCGACCAGCGCTGTTATGAAGCCGACAACATTCAGGTCCAGGGTCTGGCCCAGAGGCTCAAATCCTCCGGGATTCCAAACCTGGTCATCGGCGTTTCCGGAGGCCTTGACTCCACGCACGCGCTGATTGTCGCCGCCAGGACCATGGACCTGCTGGGCAGGCCGCGGACAAATGTTAAAGCCTATACCATGCCGGCTTTCGGCACGACCGATAAAACATATCGCAACGCCGTCAGTCTGATGAACGCTCTGGGCGTGGAGGGCAACGAAGTCGATATCAAACCGGCCTGCCTCCAGATGCTCAAGGACATTAACCATCCTTTCTCCCGCGGAGCAAAAATTTACGATATCGCTTTTGAAAATGTGCAGGCAGGTCAGCGAAGCGCTCATCTTTTCCGTCTGGCCAATATGAAAAACGCCCTGGTCGTCGGCACGGGTGATCTAAGCGAGCTGGCCCTGGGCTGGAGCACTTACGGCATCGGCGACCACATGTCGCATTATAATGTAAATGCCAGCGTCCCGAAGACACTGATTCAATATCTGATCCGCTGGGTGGCTAAGACCGATCAGTTTCCCGGGAAAGTATCCGAGACTCTTCTGTCTATTCTGGACACGGAAATTTCGCCCGAGCTTATTCCCGGCCGGACCGGCAGCCAGCCGGCGCAGAAAACGGAAGACACCATCGGCCCCTATGAACTGCAGGACTTTAATAATTTCTACGTGACACGTTTCGGTTATCTGCCTTCGAAAGTGGCCTTCCTGGCCTATTGCGCGTGGAAGGATAAAACCAAAGGTTCCTGGCCGGACGTGCCGCCGGAAAAGCGCAACAGCTACAGCCTGAAAGAAATCAAAAAATGGTTACATGTCTATTTAAACCGATTTTTCAAAA
>CAZDYR010000554.1:0-2081 GCA_964509625.1 uncultured Smithella sp.
TAATGATACAGAGCGGCAGACCCCATAAGTACGACTACTACGACGAGCAATCTTACGATGGTTTGTATGCTAATTCTACCGCTGTCGAAATCTTTAAGAAACATAATTACTTCCTGATATATTTGACTCTCTTCTAGCGAAAAAAGTTTTGCTTGTCAAGAGGCATTCTTAACACGACACGATATTCTATCGGAAAAGTTCTTCTTTTTCTTCAATCGCGCCCTCCGGCTGTTCACTGGGCAGGGCGTTATCCAGAAAACATTCGTAGATGGTTCCCGGACCGCCACCCTGAACGGGGATGCCGGTTTTGTGATCCACCTTGACGAAAACAATGCCTTCCGGAACAGGAAAGGCTTCTGCTGGCTTTCCCTGCGTGACCTTTTCCATAAAGTAGAGCCAAACCGGGGCGGCCGCCCGTCCACCGACTTCATTTTTCCCCAGAGACTTTTCCTGATCAAACCCGATCCATACACCGGTAATCAGCGACGGCGTAAACCCGACAAACCAGGCGTCCCGGATATCATTGGTCGTTCCTGTTTTCCCGGCTACCGGCCGGCCGATGCTCTTTACTCTTCGGCCCGTTCCGCTTTCGACAACATCCTGCATGACATAGGACGTCATAAACGCGATTCGGGGATCGATGACCTGCTCCGCCTGCGTTTTCGTTTCTTCAAAGATATTACCGGTGCGGTCAACGATTTTGCGGATAAAGTAAGGTGTGACTTTTTTCCCTTGATTGGCCAGAACGCCATACGCGCGAACCAATTCCTGCAAGGTGACGCCTGATGATCCCAGAGCCAGGGATAAATTTCGGGTCAGAGGAGATTCAATCCCCATATTTGCCGCGTAAGACGTGGCGTAATCGATGCCGATTTCCTGGAGAATTTTAATGGTTACCACGTTGCGGGACTGCACCAGGGCTGTTCTCATGGTAATCGGTCCAAGGAATTTCTCATCGAAGTTTTTCGGCTTCCACAGGCCGTCTTCCTGTGAAGGATCTTCAAAGACAATCGGTGAGTCCACAAACCGGGTAGCCGGATTCATTCCTTTATCAAAGGCCGCCGTATAGATCAGCGGTTTAAAAGCGGAGCCCGGCTGGCGACGAGATTGCGTGGCCCGATTAAATTCGCTTTTATTGAAATCACGTCCGCCAACCATGGAACGAATGGCGCCGGTTTTTACGTCCATGCTGTATAGTGCGCCCTGCACCAGGCCTTTTTCGTATTTGTTCCGTTCTTCCATTTCCGTCAGGCCCTTCATCAGCGCGTCGCGGGCCGCTTTCTGCGCCGATAAATTCAGCGTCGTGTAAATGGTCAGTCCTTCCTTATAGAGAACGTCCGCACCGTATTTTTCCTGCACATAGCGGCGGACATGCTCGATAAAATACGCGGCCACTTTATCTTTCGGTTTCATCGGACGAAGTTTCAGGGGCTCCGCCACCGCCGCATCCATTTGTTCTTTTGTGATAAAACCGTCTTCCATCATGCGCGTCAAAACGTAAACCTGCCTTTGTTTCGCGCGGTCAAAGAATAAAAATGGTGAATAGGTTGTGGGCGCTTTGGGTAAACCGGCCAGCAGTGCGGCTTCCGGCAATGTCAGCTCCCGGGCGCTTTTGCCGAAGTAACCGATGGACGCTGATTCGATGCCGTAGGTTCCGTGACCCAGATAGATTTGATTTAAATATAAATGCAGAATTTCGTCTTTAGTCAGGTATTTGTCAATTCGGTAGGAAAGGATAGCCTCCTTAAATTTTCTGATGTACTTTCTTTCCGGCGTCAGGTACATCATTTTGGCTACTTGTTGTGTTATCGTACTGCCGCCCTGAACGATTTTCCCCGCTTCCACATTTTTAAACATCGCACGGAAAATACTTTGCAGATCCAATCCCTGATGCTGATAGAAGCGGGAATCTTCCGCCGCGACAAAAGCGTGCTGAGCGATCTTGGGAACTTCAGCAATCTTGATCAATTTCCTGTCTTCCAGGAAAAACTCATCAATCAGTTCATCATTTTCATCCAGAACCCGGGAAGCAATGCTGGGCCGGTAATCCTTGAGAGCGTCAATTCCCGGCAAGTCCATAG
>CAZDYR010000555.1:0-2081 GCA_964509625.1 uncultured Smithella sp.
GTATAAGCAAGTGCTGGAGATCAACCCGCGTCATCTGGCGGCGCTCAACAACCTGGGGGTGGTTTACATGCAGCAGAAAAAATACAAGCAGGCCATTGCCCGCTTTAATGCCGCCATTGCCATCAAGCAAGATTATGTCGACGGCCATTATAATCTGGCCTGTCTTTACGCGAGAAAAAATGAGGCGAAGCAAAGTCTGTTTTACCTGAAAAACGCGATCGATTTTAACCCGGAAGCAAGGAAATGGGCGGCAAAGGATGATGATTTGAAAGTTCTGGCGTCGCTTCCGGACTTTCAGCAATTAATGCAGACAAAGGACAATTAAAATGACCTTTATGCGCAATATCATGAAACCGTGCCGATGGGAACTGGCGGCGGCCGTTTTTTTAATTCTTTGTCTTTCGACGGCCGCATGGGCGGCCAGAATAGATGACGGACAGTCTTCCAAGGCTGCGGCAGCCAAAACAACCTCCAGAGAAAAACCGTCTCCGGCGAATGTGCAGGGTGCGGCTGGAGCCGAAGGCCCCCAGGCGGCGCAGACCATTTCCGATACCCCGGGTGCATCATCGGGCGGCGGCGCAGGCGCCGGAGAATCCACGCTGACTCGGTCCAGGGAGAAAGAGACCGTGAAAAAAAAGCGGTCGGAGTCGGCGTCAAAAAAATCGGCTGAAAAATACGTCACCCTGGAGTTCGACAACGTCAACATTGAAGTCTTTGTGAAATTCATCAGCGAACTGACCGGCAAGAATTTCATTATCGACGACAAGGTGAAAGGGAAAGTCACGATCTTCTCTCCCAAGAAGATTCCGCTGCGCGACGTTTACAAGGTTTTCCTGTCCGTTCTGGAAATCAACGGTTTTGCCACGGTGCCCGTCGGCGACATGGTCAAAATTGTTCCCTCTGCCATTGCCCGGGAGAAAAGCGTTGAAACCCGCACCCAGAGAGACGGTGTGGAGTCCGATGACCGGATTGTGACTCAGATTATCGCATTGGAACGCGCCAACCCTGATGAGGTTAAGCGAGTGCTCGATCCCATCGTCTCCAAAACCAGTTCCGTGCTGTCTTACCCGCCGGCGGGTGTTCTGATTATCACCGACTACCTGTCCAATATTCGGCGTCTGCAGGATATTGTCAAGGCGCTGGATGTCGAGGGGGCGGGTGAACAGATCACCTATCTGCCTCTTCAAAACGCCTCTGCGTCGGAAGTTGTGAAATCGCTTTCAGCCGTTTTTCAGCAGCGGCGCGCCAATTTGACGCCGATCCGGATGGTGGCGGACTCCCGGACCAATTCCGTCATTATCTTTGCCACCACTGTAGACACGGAGAATGTGCGCAGGCTTATCGCCATGATGGACAAGGACGTGCCGCGCGGCGAATCCAATATTCAGGTTTACCGCCTGCAAAACGCCGTGGCGGATGATCTGGCCAAGGTGCTCAATAACATCATTAAGGAAACGGCGGGCGGTGCAACGCCCGGGGCGCCGGCGGCGGCCGGGGTTCCAAGGGGCTCCGCGACGGTTGTCTCCAGGAACGCCCAGATTGTTCCGGACAAGGCCACGAACACCCTGATCATCATGGCCGAGCGCGAGGACTACAAGGTCCTCGAAAATATCATCAAACAGCTCGATGTCCCCCGCGCGATGGTTTACATCGAAGCGCTGATTATGGAAGTCAACGCCAACAAAGACTTTAAACTGGGCGTTGAATGGACCGCAATGAAGGATACCGGCCACGTGAGCGGGTTCAGTGACAGCGGTTCGGGGGCGTTTGTCGGGTCTGGCACCGGAGTGATGCCGAGTACAACCATCACGGACACCATTACCTCCCTGGCCCTGCCCAGCGGATTCTCCATGGGGATCATCGGCGCCGGAATTAAAATCGGAAGTGTGCTCTTTCCCAATATAGGAGCGGTGGTGCAGGCCTATCGATCCGACTCGGACGTTTCGATCCTTTCGACGCCGCAGCTGATGACGCTGGACAATGAAGAGGCGGAAATCAACGTCGGATCCAACGTTCCCTACATCACCAAACAGGAACAGACCAACACCAGCACGCTGGTCAACTACAATACATATGAATAT
>CAZDYR010000556.1:0-2068 GCA_964509625.1 uncultured Smithella sp.
TTCCGATGTTCCCAAGGTTCCCCGTGAAAAATATCCGAACATGAAGCCGGAAGAACGCCGCACCAGTTTCCAGGAAGTCGGCATCGGATTCTCCGAGGCCCAGGCGATTGCCGAAGCTCATCGATGCCTGGCCTGTGGAATCTGCTCTGAATGTTATCAGTGCGTCGAAGCCTGTATCGCTAAAGCAATCGACCACGACATGAAAGCGGAAGAAGAGACCATTGAAGTCGGCGCCGTCATCGCGTCGGCCGGTTTTGAAATCTTCGATGCCAGCAAGCGCGGTGAATATGGCTATGGTATATACAAGAACGTGGTAACCGCGCTCCAGTTTGAGCGAATTTTATCCGCGTCGGGTCCTTACTTCGGCCATGTCCAGAGAATCTCCGATGGAAAAGAACCCAAAAAAGTCGCCTTTATTCAGTGTGTCGGTTCCCGCGACGTATCCTGCGACAACAGTTGGTGCTCGTCGGTCTGCTGCATGTACGCCACCAAGGAAGCGATCATCGGCAAGGAGCACGCTAAAGGCCTGGAACCCACCATTTTCTACATGGACATCCGCGCCCACGGCAAGGATTTCGACCGGTTTGTGAACCGCGCCAAGGACGAATACGGCATCCGCTACATCCGTTCCATGCCGTCGTCGATCAAGGAATTGCAGCAGACCAACAATCTGCTTATTAAATACGTCAATCAGGATGGCAGCTTTACCGAAGAAGAGTTCGACATGGTCGTCCTCTCCGTCGGCCTGATGCCGCCCAAGGAAGCAAAAAAGCTTTCCGCCAGCTTGGGGATCGAACTCGAGGAACATGGTTTCTGCAAAACTCAGTTGGAAAATCCCGTTCAAACATCGCGCCCCGGCGTTTTCGTCTGCGGCGCCTTCGGCGGACCGAAAGATATTCCCGAAACAGTTATGGAAGCCTCGGCCGCCGCCGCCTGTGCGGAAGGGCTTTTGGCCTCCCAGCGCGGCACGATGATTACCCCGCCGGATAATCCGGAAGAAAAAGATCTGCGCGGTCAGGGCGTCCGTACCGGTGTCTTTGTCTGCCATTGCGGCATCAACATCGGCGGTGTTGTCAACGTTCCCGAAGTTCGGGACTATGCGGCAACGCTGCCCACGGTCGTTTACACGGCGGATAACCTCTTTACCTGTTCGCAGGATACCGCTGTAAAAATGGCGGAAGTCATTAAAGAAAAAAATCTAACCCGCGTAGTGGTGGCCTCCTGCTCGCCCCGAACGCACGAAGGGCTTTTCCAGGAAAACTGCGAGAAGGCGGGCCTTAACCGTTATCTGTTCGAGATGGCCAATATCCGTGACCAGAACTCCTGGGTGCATATGCACGAACCGGAGAAAGCTACCGAAAAAGCGAAAGACCTGCTCCGTATGGCGGTGGCCAAAGCTCAATATCTCAAGCCGTTGAAACCCGGACAGCTGTCCGTCAACCATCAGGCGTTGATTATCGGCGGCGGTTTAGCGGGTGTGACTGCGGCTCTGTCACTGGCCGATCAGGGATTTGCCTCCACGATCGTGGAAAAAGAAGACAGGCTGGGCGGCAACTACAACCACCTGTACAAAACCCTGGAAGGTCTCGATACACGCGTGCATCTCAAGGGACTTCTGGAAAAAGTATACAAGAATCCGTTAATTACGGTTGTAACCGGCGCTCACATTGAAAAGATTGACGGGTTTATCGGCAATTACAAAACCACCGTAAAGGCTAAAGACGGCGAGAAAGTCTTCGAACACGGTATTGTTCTGGTAGCAACCGGTGCCTATGAAAATAAACCCAAAGAGTACCTCTACGGTGAAAATGCCAAAGTAAAATCGCAGCGTGAACTGGAAACTTTGATTTATGAAAAGGATCCGAAACTGGCCGCTGTGAAAAACGTGGTGATGATTCAGTGCGTGGGCAGCCGCGACAAGGAAAGACCCTATTGCAGCCGTTACTGCTGCGGCGAGGCCATCAAGAACGCGCTGGAACTCAAAGCCGCCGATCCGTCCCGCGATATCACCATTCTCTACCGGGATATCCGTACCTTTGCTTTCAAGGAAGACTATTACAAGAAAGCC
>CAZDYR010000557.1:0-2064 GCA_964509625.1 uncultured Smithella sp.
AGATGATTCAGGGCGTCATTTCACCCCGAACACTGGGCGGGCCGATCTTTATCGCGCAGGTTGCGGGAGATCAGGTCAAAGAAGGCATCATTCCCTTTATCTTATTTATGGCGGTCCTTTCGATCAACCTGGGTGTCATTAACCTGTTTCCCATCCCCGTTTTGGATGGAGGGCATATATTCTTTTATCTCATCGAAATGGTGAGCAGAAGGGAAATCCCTCTTAAAGTGAAGGAATGGTCTCAGCAAATTGGGTTTGTCGTTCTGCTGATGCTGATGCTGTTTGTCATCATGATTGATATCGAACGCCTTAACATTAAACCGGTAAACGATGTTTTGAAGTTTTTTAAATAACATGCTGACGTTAGCTTTCGATACCTCCTCAAAAACAGCAGCCGTCGCCGTCTTGCGTGACGAAACGGTTTTATGTGACACGGTCATTAATACGGGACGAAATCATTCCGAGGTTTTATTGCCCGCCATCGATGACGCACTTCGTCTGGTCGGGATTAAAATGTCGGAAATCGATTTGTTGGCCTGCACGCTGGGGCCCGGTTCATTTACCGGGTTGCGTATTGGTGTCAGTACCCTTAAGGGATTGATGATGGCCACGGGCAAGCCGGCGGCCGGTGTATCCTCTCTTGAGGCCCTTGCCCTTAATGTGGGGCCCACGGATAAAATGATCGGGGCTGTGCTTGATGCGGGGCGCGGGCAGGTCTATCTGTCTTATTATCGGCATTGTCAGGACGGTTCACTGATCCGGCTGACCGATGAAAAAGCTCTCGCGCCGGATCAAATTGAAAATCGCGACCAGCAGGATGTGATTTACGTGGGTGACGGCGCAATCAAGTATGCAGATGTTGTCGGAAGAAATTCGCCGGATAAACGGTCCGGCGCATGTTTGGACCGTCAATATATCCATGCCTCATCCGTGGGATTGTTGGGATTGAGAAAATTCTATGCTCAGGACCTGCTGCATCCGGGAACCTGCCGTCCCGTCTATCTGCGTTCGGCAGACGCCGTTCCGGCAAAACCGGCTTTTCATGAGGAGAAAAAAAGGCTCTTTGATGAAAACCCACCCTAAGGTTCATTTCTTATTTTCATAAGAAGTTTTTCGACGTTTTGATTCTGCGGATTGGTGAAGTGAATAAAGTGAAGTCTGCGAATAATATCGTCGAGTTTTAATTTATCTGGAGACGTTTTGTATATCAGATACTGAATATTTGCCAGATTGAAGTTCGTCTCTTCATGAAAGGGATTTAACGAAAGTGACTTGCGATAAGCGTTCATGGCCTGGTCAAGGTTGCCCATCGCCTCATGCGTCAAGCCCAGATTGTTCCACGCATCGGCATTTTCGGCATTAAGATCGAGCACGCTCTGAAAGTAGTTTAAGGCATCAGGGTAATTTCCGATCTGGAAATAAATCCTTCCCAGGTTGTAAAGAGATTTAAGATGTCCGGAATCAAAACTCAGGATCTTCAGATACTCGTGGATGGCTTCCTCATACATGTCGTAGCGGTCATATAAAACGGCGAGGCAGAAACGCGGGGAAACGGATTTAGAGCCCATCTGCGCGGCCCTTTTATACTGGTCCACGGCTCCGTGGTAATCGCCCTGCAACTCCATGATGTGACCGATATTGAGCATGGCTTCCTGATCATCAGCGTTTAACTCCAGGGCTTTTTTGTAATATTTTTTTGCGCAGTCCAGCATGTCCATTTTTTCATAGACATAACCGATATTGTTAACGGTTTCGACATTTTGCGGTTCCAGTTCGAGGGCTTTGAGGAAGTATTTAAGCGCCTGTTCATAATCTTCCTTATCCAGAAAGATGAATCCCAGATTTATATGCGCATCCGCAGCATGAGGATCTTTATTAATGATATGTTGATAATAAGAAATAACCAGATCGTAATCCCTCATGTGGACATCCTGTCCTTTTTTGGGCCGTTTCTTGTCGAGGAATTCTCTGTAGCTTCTGTTCATACCCGAACCATTATAATGTTAAAGGTCAGACTGTTATTTTTTTTAAAATGTTATCTTTAATCTCATTCCAGATATGGAC
>CAZDYR010000558.1:0-2060 GCA_964509625.1 uncultured Smithella sp.
ATGCTGTATATCGCCCAGTTTGGCGGTATTATTCTAACATACCTGGCCGGTACCGAAATCGACACAAAGCTCTTTAAAGAAAAATTTAAAGAAAGTTTTCTTATCGGTTTTTTTTCATTTCTCGCACCGTTTGTCGGCGCTTTTCTGTTTGCCTACTATTTTGCGGGCTGGGATTACAAATCATCGCTTATTGCCGGGATCGCCTTATCGACGACATCGCTTGCCGTTGTTTATTCCGTCCTGGTGGAAACGGGCCTCAACAAATCGCAAATCGGCAAGCTCCTGATGGCCGCGACCTTTGTCACCGATATGGGTACGGCGCTGGCGTTGAGTATCATGTTCATTCAGCCGACCATCTTTACGCTGATCTTTTATGTCGGATCCATCCTGCTGATTATATTTGTAGATCGTTTTTCCCCCTATATCCTGAATCATCCTATTTATTTCAACAGGGTCATCGAACCTGAAATCAAATTCATTTTCCTTGTTTTGTTGATATTTATCTTTTTTGCAAAACTCGGCGGAGGCCAGGCAATACTGCCCGCGTTTGTGCTTGGGCTCGTCATGTCCAGGCATTTTGATGAAAAGAAAAATAACCGCGTGATCTTAAACCGCCTGCGTACCGTGGCCTATGCCTTCATCACGCCGATTTTTTTTATTGTCGGCGGTATGAAGATATCAGCAAGCGTGATTATTACTTCTCTGGGACTCTTTGCCGCCTTTTTTGTTGTCAAAATCGTCGCCAAGTTCATCGGCGTCTATTTCCTGGCCAGGAGATACATTCCCGGCGGCAGTATGTACACAACATTGCTCATGAGCACCGGCCTGACCTTTGGAACCATATCAAGTCTTTTCGGCCTGCAGGCCGGCCTCATTAATCAAACCCAATATTCCATACTGGTCGGTGTTGTGGTAGCCAGCGCAGTCATACCGACTTTCATTGCTCAGAAATGGTTTCTGCCGGTTGATGAAGAAGATCTTCTTGATTTCAATGACTGGTATATGCCGCCCAAGGATGGTTCATAATCCGCGGAATAATCCGTTCAATCAACCACCTCGCAGTAAGCTGCGGCGAATAAACGCTCGTCGCGCTTAAGCGGGATTAAAACTGATCGGTAAAGGGATAAATTTATCTTGACAAACGCCACCCCCGAGATTAGAGTCTTCCTTAAATTGGAATGATTCCGAAATGAAAAAAACAAATAAGCAAGACCTGATCGGCCAGTTGAAGGAAAAAGGCCTCAAGATGACTCCGCAGCGTCTGGCAATCATCGACGCGCTGGTCGAAAATTGCGACGTGCATCCCGGCACAACGCTCATTTACGACGAGGCCCGGAAAAAAGCCCGGCACGTGAGCCTTTCCACGGTTTACGCAACGCTCAAGGAATTTTCCGAAAACGGCCTGATCAAGCAACTGGAATTCGACCGGATGGAAAACCGTTACGACGTCGATCTGTCCGATCATATCAATCTCATTTGTAAACGGTGTGGAACGATTATCGACTACGACATTCCCGCGCCTCTTGAACCCAGAGACATTGCCCGAAAATCCGGTTTTATCGTCACCGATACCCGGATGGAATTACACGGTTACTGCCGCGATTGCCTGAAGCGACCCGAATGAATTTTCTTATCGCAGCCTCGCTGCACGTTCGACCGATCATAGAAAGTGCGATGAGTGGATGTAATGCTATTTCAGAACAATTCCAGATTATAGCAAAAAGATGAAGTATCCGTGGCAACTTTTTTTAAACGAATAATCACAACGAAAGGAGGAGATACCATGACCGAAGAAAGCAAATGCCCGGTAACGGGCGCAATGAAAAAAACCATTTCCGGCGGCGGCACCTCGAATAAAGACTGGTGGCCGAATGCATTAAACCTGAAAATCCTGCATCAGCATACGCATAAAAGCAATCCGATGGGCGAAGCCTTTGACTACGCTAAAGAGTTTAAAAAACTGGATCTCAAAGCCGTAAAGAAAGATCTCTACGCGCTCATGACCGATTCGCAGGACTGGTGGCCGGCCGATTGGGGCCACTACGGCGGACTCTTTATCC
>CAZDYR010000559.1:0-2060 GCA_964509625.1 uncultured Smithella sp.
GGTCAATTCCTCCTCGTGTGAGATATCCTGAAGCGTTTCCATTGCCGCAATGATGTTGCCTTCTTCATCATAAATCGGCGCCGCAAGAAAATACATATACCGGCTCCGACCTCCCAGATTGTCAAAATGGTCATAGGCTTCATAGGCGCCCAGCACCTTCTCTGATTTTTTGACCTTTTTCGTTCCGTAGAATTGGTTGAGACCGTCAATATCGTTATCCACGATTAAATCAACGACCATAGGCCGTTTGAGGGAATAGAAAGATCTATAGTGCTGATCAGTGCCCAGCATGTCCTCAGCGGAACATCCCGTCAATTCCACGCAGGCCCTGTTCCATAAGATCACCTGATGTTCTTTATTGATGACGAAACTGGGGATCGGAGAACCTTCAATGATCCCATCAATGGTTTTCTTTTCCCTGAGCAGCTTTTCCTGCCAGTCTTCCCGCTCTTTGAGTCTTTGCTGTTCTTCCTGCATTCGTATTCTTTTGCCTTCGCGAAAGGCGAAATAAATACCGACAATGACAAGGCTTAGCATCAGGACAAGCGCGCTGAACAAGGTGTAGATAAATGTGGTGCGCACGGGAGCAATGACATTGCTGTATGGCGCCTTCACCAGGGCAAACCAGGTTCTGCCGGCAATCTGCAACGGGTAGTAGGCGATAACGCTTCTTTGAATCTTGTTGTTGCGCTGCAGAACTTTCGCATTCAGGTTTCTGCCGCCTTCGGCATGAAGCACGATCACATTTCCAAGGTGATCGTGAATCAGGTCGTTGATATTCTTTCCGATAAAGGGGGAATAAGGATGCATGATAATCTTCCCCTCTTCGTTCACCAGCCAGAGGTCTCCCAGTTGATTGTCCCTGATTTGTTTTTCACCGGCGCCCACCAGCGCCGACAGGGAAAAGGACACCATCCAGGCGCCGGCAAAAATATTATTTTCGCGCCAGATCGGATAACCCCAGATTAAATACCAATTCTTATTCTCGGACGAAGATTCACCGGACAGTTTATCCGACACGGACAGACTCAGATATTGTCTTTGTTGTTTTTTTAAAGTTTTGAAATGGCTGGACAAATCGACACTGGGCAGAGCGCCCTGGGGCATTACACGCCTGACTTTCTCATTGGAATCAAATACCAGCGCGGCATCGATTGTTTTTCCCCATACGGCATAAAGCACCTCAAGCTCCTGATAATCTGTCTGGGTCAGTATTTTCCCGTCCGGATCAAAGTATGAAAATAAAACAATATTCCTTTCAACCTGTGAAAGGATTTCCGTTATTCTGCCTGCGGCGTTTTGAGCGGATGCCAGCTGTTGACGGCTGAATAAATCAGCCATTTCCTTTTCACGGGCATTGTTCACGGTCAAAGCCAGCAGTAGAATAAGAAGAACAACGACGACACTGGCCAACCAGATACGAATGTTCATTACTTGATGCAGAAACTTGTATGCTTTCCCGAGCAACGTCACTTAATCTTCATTTTCCTTCTGATTTTCTTTTTTAGATTGCCAGATGCCGACTAAAACATAAACCAGGATTGCTGCCGTTAATGAGATGAGCAGTTTTGCCAGGCCGCTTTCAATTTTTAAAAGATAAGAACAAATGAGCCAAACAACCGGATAGGCGATAACGGTTAAAAGTTCCTGCATGACGATCCTTTACAACATGACTTCTTGATATTTTATAACTTTGTCACAGCTTGATTTTAATCGTAACGACATTATCTCAAAATATCAACTGAAATATAAAATGATTCTCACGTTCCGGAGTAACGATCACAATTTCTTCGCCCGCTTGACCCGTTGAATGTTTTATAGCAGACCATTGAACAAAACATTAAATCCGGGCTCACCATTATAATCCATTTGGTTTCCAATACGAAAAGCTGCCTGAAATTTTCCAGTCCCGCATACATTTTTTTCAAAAAATGAATCACAGTCATCTCAATAAATTAGATTCGATTTTATTTTTTATCATGATGCCATATTGAAAATATGCCTTGAAAATTAAACCCATGGCACATCTCGTGCAGTAACGTCGAGCCGAACGACATGGA
>CAZDYR010000560.1:0-2058 GCA_964509625.1 uncultured Smithella sp.
GTAATAGGGACGTTCATGTCTAAGCTTGTTGGATGTGTCAATCACGGCCTGCCTATCCAGACCGATAGCGCCGTAGCCATAGTCGTCGAGCGTGTTGACCACCGTAAGGAGTGGCGGCGGGCCGTAGAAACCGGTCAGGGCGTGATCGCCGGCATCAACAATTTTCGCGCCATTTTGCACTGCTGCCACAATGCGAGCGATTTCATGGCCGTCTGTGTTGTGACCATGATAATGAATGAGCAGATCGGGATATCTATGTAAAATCGCACTTACCAGTTCGCCGATGCGTCTGGGTGAGCCCAACCCTCCATGATTTTTAATGGCCAGAAGAATGTCCGGTCCGGTCATGTCCAGAATCTCACCAACCTTTTTAACGTAAAACTTATTGGTGTGTTCCGGTCCTGTCGAGAAGCACACGGCAGCCTCGAGAAGCCGGCCTGCCTTTTTGACTTCTTCATAAACAGGAATCATATTGGGAATATAGTTTAAGAAATCAAAAACGCGCCAGACATGGACATAACGGGCAAATGTTTCTACCGTCAGGCGGACGACATTTTCCGGATACGGGCGATAGCCGAATAGATTGATGCCGCGGCACAGGGTCTGGAAAAGGGTATCCGGCATGTAGCCTGCTAGTACCTCGAGTTTTTCCAGGGGATTCATCTGCTTGCGTAACATATCGACATGCACCGACGCGCCGCCCGTGATCTCCAGCGAAAAGTACCCGGCTGCGTTTCGTTCGGGAGCGACCAGAATCTGTGTGTGAGGCATGATGCGGTTTTTAAAGTCAGATTGCGAAAGGTCCCTTTCCGTGTTGGTGAGATAATATCCTTTTTGCCGGCGCATTTTATCGAGGATGGATTTTACCCCGGCGTCATTAAGTTCCCGGGGTGTGATTCTTCCTTCGGGCAAGCTTTTCATAAAACAATTTCTCCTTGGTGCTTTCCCTGATCAGTAGGCATAGGGATTGATTTTCCGCGAGTGAATTTCCGCGATGAGTTTGGACAGTCTCGCGATTTCGCGTTCCACATCCGCGTACTCAAAGACTTGAGGATGTGTATCGAGATAATCCGTGGTGAACCTGCCATCACGAAAATCCTTTTCGTTGCACATGGCCAGATAAAAAGGAATAGTCGTTTTAGGGCCGACGATTAAAAAGTCTTTGAGCGCGCGTTTGAGGCGCTGAATTGTTTGTTCCCAGGAATAGCCACGCACCGTCAGCTTCACCAGTAACGAGTCGTAATCGGTCGGTATTTTGTATCCCTGATAGACAATGCCGTCGAGACGAATTTCCGGTCCGCCGGGAGACTGATATACTTCCACGCGTTTACCGCCTTCGGGCATAAAGTTGTTTTTAGGATCTTCCGCGTTGACGCGTACCTGAATGGCTTTGCCGACCAGGTGGATGCGTTCTGCCGGAATGTCGAGTCTGCCGCCTTCCGCCAATAGAATCTGCTGACGAATAATGTCGATGCCCGTGAGGATTTCGGTGACCGTGTGTTCGACCTGAAGCCGTGTGTTGACTTCCATAAACCAGAATTCGTTGGTTTGCGGATCGACCAGAAACTCTACCGTGCCGGCGTTGACATAACCCGCCTGACGCGCCGCGCGAATAGCGGTCTGATGGATGGCTTCCAGAACGGAGGGTGGCAGATCGGCGGGCGCGATTTCGAGAAGCTTCTGATGACGGCGCTGGATGGAACAATCCCTGGTTCCGAGGTGCATGATATGACCGTAAGCATCGGCCAGAATTTGTACTTCGATATGCCGGGGTGATTCCACGCACTTTTCAATATAGATGCGGTCGTCATTAAATGCGGAGCGCGCTTCGGAGCGCGCCTGCGGCAGCTGAGTGCGGAGTTCTTCTTCGCTTTGAATTTTTCGGATGCCGCGACCACCACCACCGGCCAGCGCCTTGAACATGATCGGATAACCATACTGTTTGCCGAAGGCCAATGCTTCCCGGATGCCTTCTTCGCCATCGGTCAGCGTGCCGGTTCCCGGAATAAACGGGATATCGGCTTCCTTCATGATGCCGCGCGCGACGACCTTATTGCC
>CAZDYR010000561.1:0-2054 GCA_964509625.1 uncultured Smithella sp.
GTTTCCACCCGAGCCACGATGTCGCCTTGTGCCAGTTGAATACCGACTCTTTCGTCCAAAGTCAACTGGCTTGACGTTCGCAGAATTTCACCGTTGGACAACCGTCGTGTAATGCTGTAGCCCCTTTGCAGGACGGCCAGGGGGCTTAGTGTCTCCAGCAGCGCGGCGCTATGGCCCAGACGGTCTCTAAGATTACTGAATCGGTGACCCCATCCGGTCATCATAATTTTTTCAAGGCCCGCAATAAGCATTTTTTTCTCGTGAATCCTGGTGGCTGGATTTTGATTGCCCAGGCGAATTTCCAGATTCTGAAGCCTGCCAACCTTGACCTGATGATGTTGCAGCACGGCCCGCCTGATTCTGTCGCGCAGATCATCCAGGCGGAGGTTATAATCCGTCAGAATCCGGCGCGGATCCTTGAACCGGGCGTTCAGATGGCTGACCTGCTCTTTATAATCATCAAGATAGCGATGCTTGCCGGCCACCAGCCTCTGTCGCAAATGATGAAGTTTCTCAAGGAGTTCCGCTTGGCGCGGCAATACCAGTTCGGCGGCGGCGGATGGCGTGGGGGCGCGCAGATCCGCGACAAAATCACAAATGGTGAAGTCGGTTTCATGGCCGACCGCGGAGACAATCGGGATGGCTGACCGGGCGATTTCACGCGCCAGGGCTTCGTCATTGAAAGGAGCCAGATCCTCAAGGGATCCGCCGCCTCGAGCAATGATGATGACATCCACATGGCCGATGGCGTGAAGATGGCGCAGTGCCGAGATCATTTCTCCTGCGGCTTCAGTTCCCTGAACGCGCGTGGCGGCCAGCAGAATATCGACGGAAGGAAACCGCCGCCGGGTCACATTTAAAATATCCCGGATGACCGCGCCGGTGGATGATGCGATGACGCCGATGCGCTCCGGAAGATAAGGCAGATCTTTTTTTTGGGCGCTGTCAAACAATCCCTCCGCCGCCAGTTTGGCTTTGAGCTGTTCGAACGCTTTTTGCAGCGCGCCGGTTCCCTGTGGTTCAACTGATTCGATGACAAGCTGGTATTCGCCTCGCGGGACATAGGCCGAAAGCCGCGCCCGGCATATGATCTTCATGCCGTCTTCCAGATCGAAGTTTGCCGGCCGGTTGCGGATATGGCCGAATTGTCGGAAGTAAACGGCGCGAATCTGGCTTTTGTCATCCTTGAGCGTGAAGTAGATATGGCCGGACTGGGGACGGCGCAAGTTGGAAACCTCGCCTTCCACCCAGAGCATGCCGAAGGCTTCCTCCAGGAAAGCTTTAATATGGTCGTTGAGTTGTGAAACGGTTAAAATATCTTTCATCTGGTTGTGTTAACTACCAGGTGTTAAAAGGTATGACAAGGTTGAAATCCGCTAGATCAGGCAAAGGTATTGACGTTGACGCCCAGAGTCGCGCTTTCCGGATTATCGAGTTCCTGCTTGGCCGTGTATGTGGTTTGTGTTTTGCCGCCGGCGACGTAAGTTCGCCCGCATTCCGGGCAGACCCCATAGGAAATCGTGACGGTGGAATGGGCCGTCATGCCTTCCCGCCGGGCTTTTTGACTGTTGTTGGTTACATGCTCGTACTCATGCGACACGACAGCCGCTGCCGCCTGTCCCGGGGAAAGGTGTGTCGGCGTCTGAAAAGAAACGGATGGATCATTAGACCGATCCACATACTTCCTGCTTTGTCAGGTCTGGCATTTTCCGGGGGACAGATCTACTTTGCCGGTCTGCTGAGCGCCCCCGACCCTCTCCGTATTGCCTGACTGAAAAACAGTCGGGTATGTATTTGAATTGTTTCCGATCGGCATGACAGCCATACTGAATCCTTCTTAGGTTACTTTTAATCCTGTTGTATGATATCGGCGGTCGGGCCTGAAAACTGAAATGAAAGAATAAGATGCGTTTTTAGGAGTTGAAGGCAGGATTTCTGTTTTGTTGCTTATAATATTGTGTTATCAGTGGATTGGGGAAGCGCAGGGCAGGTTTGGCTTAAGCGGTTACGTTCTTAATGCAGGCGGCAAAATTCAAATAAAGGCACCTCTGATG
>CAZDYR010000562.1:0-2052 GCA_964509625.1 uncultured Smithella sp.
ACAAACAGGCGGCCGAATTCTACGATAAGATTCTGCAAAGGGGCAATGTGGCCTGGGCTCAGCTGGGGCGCGGACGCGTGGACTTTCTGACGGGCAGCTATGACAGCGCAAAAGCGATCTTTGAACGGATCATCGCTCAAAATGATAAGATCATGTCCGCGTATGATTATCTGGCCAAAACCCTCATAAAAATGAACAACCCCCGGGAAGCGCAAAACATCCTGATGAAAGCGACCGCCCTCTCGCCCAAGGCACTGCTCCGGCATAAAGATCTCGGCAAACTCGCTTACCGCAACGAAGATTTCACGACAGCCGAATCCTCTTTTAAAACGGCGATTGAACAGGGCAAAAACTCCTGTTTTAAAAGTCCTGAGGATTACACCAGCCTGGCCAAAACGCTGGTTCACCGCGACTCTCCTCAGGAAGGATTAAAAGTTCTGGGCAGGGCGCTCAAAGAGTTTCCGGACAGCAGTGATACACGTCTGCATGTCAGTGTTGCCGAAAGTTACGTTTACACCAGAATGAACAAAAAAGCCGAAGCCAGACGCGCCCTGGTTGACGCGCAGAAATTCGCCTCGGATCTGGCCGAGAACATTCCCAAGGAGCTGGCCCTGGATCTGGCTCAGGCCTACATGATGACGGGGGAAACGTCTCAAGGCACAGCCATCATTAAAAATATTGTAGGAAATCATTACGACGATGAGGAAACACTGGACAGCATCCGCACTGTCTTTAAAGAAATGGGGATGACCCAAAAAGGTGAAGAACTGATCGAAACCACCCGGGATGAAATGATCCGGCTCAACAATGAAGGCGTCAAGCTGGCACAGGACGGCCGGCTTTCGGAAGCCATCTCCTATTTTGAAAAAGCGGCATCGCATCTGCCGGACAATAAAGTCATCAACGCCAATACCGCCCAGGTACTTATGTTGAACATGAAAAAACACGGGGCTCGTAAAGACGATCTGGAAAAAGTGAAAACATATCTTGACAGGGTGCGCAGGATTGACGAATCTTATGTTGACTATGCCATGTTGATCACCATGTACCGGGAACTGTCCGCAGAGGTTTAAAAATGGAAACAAAAATGAGCTTCTCCGACATTCTGGCCTCGACCCTGCACGACACCAAAAACTCTCTGGGTATTTTATTTAACAATCTGGAGGATATTATTGCCACCTGCCGCAACGAGAACTGCGCGAGGCACTCCGAATTCTACATGCTGCAGTATGAAATTCAGCGTTTGAATCACAGCCTGATCCGGCTTTTATCGCTGTATAAAGCGGAGAAATCACAGCTGGCGGCCAATATTGATTATCACGGCATCAGCGACATTCTGGAAGAGGTTGCCGCCGCCCATGAAATACTGCTCGGTTCCCGGGGCATCAGTCTTTTAACGGAATGTGACAACGGTCTTTTCTGGGCTTTCGACCGCAGTCTGGTCGAGGGTGTTCTGGATAATGTAATCAACAATGCTTTCCGCTACGCACAGATCACCGTCAAGATCAGCGCTCTGATAGAAAACGGATATCTGGTCTTGAAGATTGAAGATGACGGCAAAGGGTATCCTTCCGCGATGTTGATTAACGAAGAAAAACAGCCGGAATTCAAGCAGGAAATCGATTTTAAGACCGGCAGCACTGGATTGGGGCTGTATTTTTCCATGATGGTCGCCGGCATGCATGTCAATCAGGGCAAAAAGGGATTTATCTCCGTCGTCAACGGCGGCTCTTTGGGCGGCGGCGTCTTTTCCATTTACTTACCTTAAACGGGGATTCAATATGGCATCCAAAATTTCAACCATCACCGAACTTTTTCATCGATTTCATCATTGCGAAATGCAGCTCAAGCAGGGCAAAATTGCCGCCTGCCTGATTGCTTTTAAGGAAGTCATTGAGAAGTCGCCGGCAATTCCCAAGACGGAAAAAGAAAAAAGCGAACTGCATTCAGGCATTGAGCTTTTCCTGAGAAACCTGTCCGCTCACAAACATTTCCAGGAAATTTTCGGTTCGGTATCTTTTGGCGATACGGATCTGGAAACCAACCTGGAAT
>CAZDYR010000563.1:0-2045 GCA_964509625.1 uncultured Smithella sp.
GTTAAGGGACAGGCAGGCCTGGAAATTTATAATCCCGCGCAGGAAGCGCGTGTTATGAATTATCTGCACGACCTCAATTGCGGGCCCCTGTCGGATCGTCAGGTAACGTCTATTTTCCGGGAAATCATTTCAGCGTCCCGTGACCTGCAGAAGCCTATGAATATCGCCTTTCTTGGGCCGGAGGCCTCCTTCAGCCATCACGCGGCGCGTTTGCATTTCGGGACGTCCAGCCGTTTCTGGCCGCAGCAGGGGATTGCGCGCGTATTTGACGAGGTGGAAAAAGGCGCTGTGGAATGGGGGGTTGTGCCCGTCGAAAATTCTCTGGAAGGATCGGTGAATGTGACACTGGATCGCCTGGTTTTAACCCCCCTGAAAATTCAGGCGGAAATGTATCTGCGCATCAGTCAGTGCCTGATTTCGCAGGCCGGAAGCATGAAAAGCATCAAACAGGTTTACTCCCATCCGCAGGGACTGGCGCAATGCCAGGCCTGGCTCAGAGCCCATCTGCCCAATGCCGTGCTGGGTGAGATGGAAAGCACCGCGGCTGCCGCCCAGATGGTGAGAGGCAGAAAAACGGCCGCGGCCATCGGCAGCGCTCTGGCGGCTGCCACTTACGGGTTGAACATGCTGGCTGAGGGGATTGAAGACAATCCGTCGAATACGACGCGCTTTCTGGTCATCGGACGGGGTGAAGGAACGTCCACGGGTGACGACAAAACATCACTCATCTTTGCAACGCCGGATTTCCCCGGATCGCTGCATCGCGCGCTGGCTTCTTTCGCGAAACGAAAGATCAACCTGGCGAAAATCGAGTCGCATCCGGTCAAGGAGAGAATGTGGGAATATCTTTTCTTTGTAGACATGATCGGCCATCGGCGGGACAAGGCGGTTGAAAACTGCATCCGGGAATTAAAAGACAAAACAATCTACTTGAAAATACTAGGTTCATATCCCCGGGCAAAGGAAGCACTATGATTTGCATACCTATTATGGATGCGACAAACCGGGAAGCGCTCCGGTCAGTGGAAAGATGCACCCCGGCGGCGGATGCCATCGAGCTCCGCATGGATTTAATCAAGGACGGAAAACTGGAGCAATTAATTGCGAAAGCCCGCCGCATATCCGGACGCATCAAGATTATCGTTACCTGTCGCAGGAAAGCGGAAGCCCTTCTGGCACCATCCCTGGATCATTCCGTTCAAAAGAAAAACATCCCGCGGACCGTAAAAGTGCGTCTGCTGAAGCAGGCCGTTGAGCTGGGCGCGGACTTCATTGATATTGAGCTGGCAGAGGGGCAGAAGACCATCGGCCAACTGAAATCTTTTTGTCAAAAAAAGAAAAGCACGACACGGATCATCGTTTCCTGGCACGATATTCACCAAACCCCGTCTTTGAAGACATTAAAGGAAATATTCGACGAATGTGCTGAAACCGGTGCTGATGTCATTAAGATCGTCCCTTACGCCCGGCAGATCGCGGACAATTTGAAAATTCTTAACCTGATCAGTTATGCGAAAGCGAGGCATCGTAAAATTATTTCCATGTGCATGGGAGACCAGGGACAAATCAGCCGGGCTATCGCACCGCTGTGGGGAAGTTATCTGGCCTTTGCCGTTTTGCCGGGGGGCAAGAAATCGGCACCCGGACAGCTGACCGTCAAGGCTATGCGGGAATTCAAGCAGATGTTTCAGCGTCAAAAATGTTTTCCCCAGTCGTGGCTTTTACCGCCGGGGGCTTCGAACTTCGTCCTCATTGGAAATCCCGTGCGTCACAGTCTTTCGCCGCTCATGCATAACAAAGCCCTGGAGGCGATGAAGATTGACGGCCATTACAGCTCCTTCTGCGTGACGGACGTGGCCTCAGCCGTGGCCGGAATCCGGGGAATGAACATTCGGGGCGTGTCGGTTACCATTCCATTTAAAACGACGGTGATGGAATATCTGGATGAAATTGATGCGGATGCCGTCGCCATGGGTGCTGTCAACACGATTGTCAATGAGAGGGGACGCCTGGCCGGTTATAATACGGATTGGTGGGGATTGACG
>CAZDYR010000564.1:0-2040 GCA_964509625.1 uncultured Smithella sp.
CAATACTACTGATGTCATTGATAATGGTCGTCCGCAGGAAGGCCAGAGTATTCATGGTTTCCCGAGAAAACGCAGCCAGCCCTTCCACCAGTTGCTCCAATGGAGGAAGGGTCAGGAATTCCTTGCTCATCTCTTCGATCAGAACAACTCGCTCCAGCCTTAGCTGCAGAGCCATATTCTGTTTTTTTACAATCTTTACCAACTGTCCGACAACAATCGCAGTAAAAAGGAAAACCAGCACATTAATTATTTCTTTGGGATCTTTCATCGTAAAGCTGTATTTGGGCAGGGTGAAGAAAAAATCATAAGTTAAAAGACTCATGATCGACGCAAATATCGATGGCCACATACCAAACAATAAGGCGCTGACGCTTGTAGCAATCAAATAAATATAAACCAGTGATGACGGATCAACAACACGCTGGAGAACAAGATTAACCAAAGTGATTATCGCAATCATACCCAGGGCTATTAAATAGGGCGGCAATTTGAACGCTGCTCGATTCGGAGGGAATAGGGGATTTTCTTCTTTTTTTTCAGATGTCGGAGTAATGAGATGGAGTTCAAAGTCACCTGCGGCACGAAGTAAACGTGATGCAGGCGATCGTTTAAAAAACTCGACAATCGCCGAACGCAGCGGTTTACCGATTACAATCCGGGTAACATTATTTGCTTTGGCAAAGCGAATAATTTCATCGGCCACATCATTGCCGGAAAGCGACATGACTTTTGCCCCCAGCTCCTCGGCAAGATTCAGGGCGCCAGTTAAATAAAGTTTATCCCTGCCGGAAGGCTCTGTAAATCCCGTGGGTAGAACATAGACGGCGTACCACTCGGCATGGGTATCTTTGGCAATGGCATAAGCCTTGCGGATCAATTGCTTGGCATAAGGACTCGCCGCGATGCAGACGACCAGTTTTTCCCTGGCCGGCCAGGGGCCGGGGATTGCCTTGGCCCTCATATAATTAATAAGCTCGCTGTCCATTTTACGCGCTACGAGGGTTAACATCAGCTCGCGCAGGGCAAACAGATTTCCCCGCTGAAAAAAATTTTCAATGGCGCGCTTGGCCTGCTGCGGAAAATAGACCTTACCTTCCTTTAATCGCTGGGTGAGTTCCTCCCAAGGGATATCAACGACCTGTACTTCATCGGTGCGGTCAAAAAAAGTGTCTGGTACGGTTTCCTGCATGCGCACGCTTGTGATTTTGGCAACAGCGTCATTCATGCTTTCAAAGTGCTGGATATTGACGGTTGTGTGCACATCAATTCCTTGTTCCAACAGTTCTTCGATATCCTGGTACCGTTTGGGATGGCGGCTGCCCTCAATATTGGTATGGGCCAGTTCATCCACCAGAACAACCGAAGGATGCCTTTTCAGAATCGCGTCCAAGTCCATTTCGCCGACGGAAAGTCCCTTATAATCAATTTTTTTTCTGGATATTATTTCCAGATCGGCAAGAAGCGCTTCCGTGTCGGCGCGCTGATGTGTTTCGACAATACCTACAACAACATCAAGGCCGCGTTTCTTCAACACATGGGCATCATTGAGCATGGCAAATGTTTTACCGACGCCCGGCGCGTAACCCAGAAATATTTTCAATCTTCCTTTTTTGACATCAGCCTTTTCGACTTCTTTCAAAAGGGCGTCGGGATCAGGTCTTAAATCTTTTTCTTCCATAACATTACCTTGGCCTCAGTTTACCGCTGAACCGCACTACTCTCAAGCGCAATATTCAATTGCAAAACATTAACCCGTTCCATTCCCCAAAGCCCCAGAAAAGGGCCTTCCGTGTTTTGGTGAATGATTTTTTCGATGACGGATTGGGGAACCTTTCTTGCCCCGGCAATGCGCGGCACCTGAATTTGTGCGGCTTCCGCGCTGATATGCGGATCAAGGCCGCTGGCGGATGTTAAAACAAGATCGGCGGGAACCGGCGCAAGGGGAGGCAAACCGTTTTCCATGCGCACGAGTTCAATGCGCCCTTTGACATGCTCCAACAGCTTTGCAGAAGACGGCGCGAGATTGCTTGCAGACGAATT
>CAZDYR010000565.1:0-2039 GCA_964509625.1 uncultured Smithella sp.
GTATTATCCTGCTGACTTTCTGTTTCCTGCCTTTTGCCTTGCTCCCGAAACTGGCTAAAGTACTTTTAAAAACTGCCGATGATAAATGAACAACCCCGCGGCAAACCGCGGAGCATGAACCCGCGTCGCGCTTAAGCGGGATGAAAGAACAGACACGGAAAGTCATTGCATGTCCTGAATTTTTCAAGGGAGTAAGTTTCGAATATTTCAGCATATTGCGATAGAGGGCAAATCTTATGTCGATACAGGAAAAAAAGGGAATTTTGCTGGAGAGCGGCACTAATGAACTGGAGATTATAGAGGTTTTTATAGACGAAGAAGACGGCTACCGCGGCTATTACGGCATCAATGTCGCAAAAGTGCTCGAAATCATCAACATGCCGGACAAAGTAACCATCCCCCCGAACGCGGCCGAATTCGTGCACGGTGTCTTCGACCACCGCGGCAAAGTCATCATGCTGCTGGATCTTGCAAAATGGCTGGGGCGCAGGCAATCTGAAACCGGCAAACGCGTTGCCATCATTACAGAGTTCAATGAACTGACCACCGCGTTTCTCGTGACCGGCGTTACGAGAATTCATCGTACCAGTTGGGCCAACATCAAACCACTGGACGGTTACATGCAAAATTACTGCAATGCGATAACCGGCATTATTCTTCTGGAAGGCAAAACCGTTCTCATGCTGGACCTGGAAAGAGCCGTCGGACAGCTTGATCCCCGTTTGAGCGTACCCTACAGTGATTCAGAGAAAAAAGAGGAAGCTCCTCCGGATGTGAACGCAAAAGAGATGAAGCTGCCCCTGAAAATTCTTCATGCCGATGATTCCAAGATGATCCGCACATCCGTGAAGCGGCTTCTGGAAGCAGATCAGGAATTCGTTGTGGCATCAATGGTGGACGGCAAACAGGCCTGGGATTATCTTACGGAAATAAAACAGACGGCGCTGGATCAGCAAAAAAACATCACGGATTTTATTGAGCTTATTCTTTCAGACATTGAAATGCCGGAGATGGACGGTTATCACCTTTGCCAGAAAGTAAAGAATGATCCGGTTCTGCATGATTTGCCGGTTGTTCTTTTTTCATCGCTGATCAATGAAAAAATACGGCACAAGGGCGAATCGGTTGGCGCCGACGCTCAATACACAAAACCGAGTCCGGCGGGACTTGTTCATGATTTGAAAGAGCTTGTTTTTCAGCGGTCGAAATCCAAAAGTGAACGCCGGTAAAATATTACTGCCGCGCGGCATGAATAGAAATTTTCAGGTTTCTTATCGGGATCGTTTCTGTCATGAAATAAACAGAATTGCACAAAAAGCATAAGACCACCTTTAACCGCCGCGTTTGACGTAAACGGATCATTTATTTTTTTCCTGCTCAGCATTATAAATCACCAAAAGGCTGACCTGCCCGCAGATCAAATTAATCCGCGCTTTTACAGGCCGACTGTGATCAATGTCACAAACACGCAATATGTAAATACTTGATATTAAAGGCTAAAGTATCTTTGGCCATCTGCCGATGCTAAAATCAGGAGGACAAAAAAATGCGTGCCATGGAAACAACCTATAAAAGCAATACCGAGTTGACCGGAATGACCACCATAAAGATTATGAAGAGAAGAAACTTAATGAAGCGTTTCGACAATTATCTTGAATCTGACGATTGGGATGAAAAAATGCCGGCTTATGAAAAGTGGCTCAATAGAATCTGCCTGGCCTTCATCGGTCTCTCCGCGCTTTATTTTCTCGGCGGCCTGCTTCTGAGATAAGCATTCCGGGATCAGCGGTTTGGCGGATGCCCTTGCGCCTCACGCCTCATTTCTTTTATGTCCTCCGCCGACGGGGATGGAGTGAAGCGCTGGTGGTGGAATCATCTCAGCTAATTCTCCAATCCTCCAACCCGTCCAATCTTCTTTTTCTACGAGCCATGAGCTATCAGCTACGAGCTTTTTCTTTCACCTTACTCCTCACCCCTCACCCATTACCTATTACCCATTACCTGATTCCCAATCTTCCAACCCGTCCAATCTTCTATTC
>CAZDYR010000566.1:0-2022 GCA_964509625.1 uncultured Smithella sp.
AGCCGATTTGCTGGCCGATACCCATCTGGTCATGGCGCAGTTTTCCGAAGAAACAAAAGCAAAATTACGAAAGCTTCCCGGTGTCTTCAATGCCGAAAACCCCGTGGATATCGGCCCCGCGGGACCGGGAATTTACCTGGAAATCTACAGCATTCTTCTGACCGCCGGAGAAGTGGACGGTCTTTTGCATATGGTCAGCATGTGGCGGGACTATATTGCCGATGTGATGGACAAACTCGTCGGCTTCTGCAAAAAGCTCGACAAACCCGCCGCCCTCTATGCCTTCAGCGCGATGGAAAAACTGCAAGCGGCCCGGCTTGAAAAAAATCTGCCGCTTTTCTCCATGGCCGAAGATGCCGTGCGCGCGCTCGTGGTGTCTCATCAGCAATACCGGTATCTGCAGAAAAAGGAGGAACCGCTGTGGAAAAAATAATCCAAAAGGCGATCGGGCGCGGCCAGCGCGTGCTTTCCGAATATGACTCCAAGCGGGTTATTGCCTCAGCGGGGATTCCCGTGAACCGCGAAAAACTGGCCCGTTCTCGAAAAGAAGCGCTGGCGTTTGCGGCCCAGATCGGCTACCCGGTCGTGCTCAAAGGCTGCTCCGGCAAGACCGCGCACAAAACGGAAATGGGGCTCGTCAAACTCAACCTGGGAAGCGCCGAAGACGTTTCCAGAGCGTATGACGGCATCACCGGCAAAGGAATGGAACTCGACGGCGTGCTGGTCGGGGAAATGATCCAAGGCGGCAGAGAATTCGTCCTGGGCCTGAGCCGGGACCCGCAGTTCGGCCCGTGCGTCATGTTCGGCATCGGCGGAGTTTTCACGGAAGCCATCAGAGACGTGACCTTCCGCGTCGCGCCGATTGCTGAACGAGATGCGGAAGAAATGCTCGACGAAATCCGCCTGGCCGGGCTTCTGAACGCACTTCGCGGCAAACCGGCCGTGGATCGCAAGGCGCTGGTCCGGGCGCTGGTTGCTCTCGGAGATCTGGGATACCGGCATGAAGAGATTGTCGAAATCGACATCAATCCCGTGATCATCTCCGGGGATCAACCCATTGCAGTGGATGCGCTGGTTGTGTTGAATCATCGCTGAACCATGCTTTCGTGAGCCAAGCGATATCGATTGCGCCTTGCGCGTTTATAAATTGTTTCTTTCCATGATCAGTCCGCTTCCTGTTCAGGCAGGACAATCCTTCATCCTTTCCCGATACAGACGGATGATATCCGCGCCGATTCGAAAAACCATGAGGGTCTCTTTCAAAAACAGTATGATGGAGACCGATATACGGAAATACATCACAGGTCCCTCATCCGATAAGGCGCTCAATCAGAATGAGCGGGATCAGCCATGAACGGATCCCCATCGCACCTCCTGCGATCGGCAAGCAGGCAGACTAAAGCAAACCTCCTTCGCTTAAACTTATTTGCCGTTTGGGTTGCGTAAGAATCGCACGACCGCCTTCAAAAGCCATGCATCATTAATAATGCGATTCCGTCCGGTAATGATATTTTACATATAACCGCCGGTCACAAATCAAATTGTCTTGACACTCTCCGTATGTTTTTATATAAACCAGTTTACGTCAACGGAAGCAGAAGCAGATCTAGCCTAACTCTTCATATACAGCAGCAGCTTGGTGATCCTATGGACATGAAGCGTGAGTATTACGAGGACATCCGGTTATTTGACAGCAACGTTGTTTTAGTCTGGTCCATTGCGTTTCTGGTTTTTGTTTTGACCCTCCCCCTATACGTTCCCCACTATCACTTTTACCTCTTAAACCTCCTGCTCGTTCACGTCATTCTGGCCGTGGGGCTTAACATTCTGGTGGGTTACACCGGTCAGATCTCACTGGGTCATGCAGGCTTTTTCGCCATCGGGGCTTACGGGACGGCCCTGCTTATTTTAAAGCTGAATATGCCGTTTTTAATTGCCCTGCCGCTGGCCGGATTCATAGCCGCGTTTTTCGGTTTCATTCTCGGTCTGCCCGCTCTGCGTCTGGAGGGGCCCTATTTATCC
>CAZDYR010000567.1:0-2022 GCA_964509625.1 uncultured Smithella sp.
GTTACACCGTCATACAGATTGGTTTCCAGACCCAGTCGAACCGCTTTCATGATTTCACGCTGTGCGACCGGCGCGCCATTGGCCAGTTTCTTGCCCATCTTTTTTGCCGTCCCCAGAACGTCCGCTGCCGGAACCACCTTGTTCAAAAGACCAAGTGCCAGAGCTTCCTTTGCGGGGATGAAATCACCGGTCAGCATCAATTCCAGAGCTTTGGTCTTACCAATATAGCGGGGAAGACGCTGCGTTCCGCCCCAGCCGGGGTTCAAGCCCAGTTTGACTTCGGGAAGGCCCAAGGTCGCTTCTTCCGCCATGATTCTCAAGTGGCAGGAGCAGGCCAGTTCCAAGCCTCCGCCATAAGCGCCGCCCTGCATGGCGGCAATAATTACTTTGGGATAATTTTCAATTTTGAAATAAATTTTATTGCCGTCGTATTCGGGAACTTTGCCTTTCTGAAGATCGGCAAACTCCGTGATGTCCGCACCCGCTGAAAACAGTTTGGGGCCGGTGCCGGTAATGATAATGACCCGCACGCCATCGTCATTTTCACACTTGTCCAGCAGATCGTTCAGGTCCCTTAAAACTCCCTGCCCCATTGAATTTGCCGGCGGATGATTGATTGCCGCCACAACGACCATGCCGTCTTGTTCCACTGTCAGTTTTTCATAATTGAAAGCCATCTTTTTCCTCCTGAATATGTTGAAATTTCCCAATGATCCTTGGGTATCGAAAATAAACGTCCTAAGCGGCGGGAAGTATAGAAAGAAGTCTCCGGAGTGTCAAGAAGAAAGAGAATATCTGTGGACCGTTATGGCAACGCACCGCCTGAAGGACTTTCCCGCCCGCTGCATCAGGTTCTCCCTGCCGCGAAAACCTGATGCAGCTTTCTTAAGCTAAGCCAGATATTTTTTCGGAACGTTTTTAAGAATATCCTCGGCCTCTTTGACGATGTTTTGGACCAAGTCTTCCACCTTGGGCATGTCGTTGATGCGCTGCGCCGCTTCTCCGGCGGCCATCATGGCCTTTGTTTTATCGCCTTCATAAACCGCTTTGATGGATTCAATCTCATAGTTGATCAGCGACATGTCGATGGTCGTGTAATCATCAGGCGTTCCCAGGAAAACACCGGGCGATTTCTGCAGAGTGTTTTTGGCGTGCTCATCACTGCGGGGCGTTTTCAGCCATCGGGCGGGACCGACAAATCCGCGCGCTACGAGTGTTCCGCGGTCTCCGGCGGCAACGACGCCTTCCTTCCATATCTGGTGAAAATCGCTCTCTTCGGTGGCAAGGAAGCGCGTGCCCATCTGAGCGCCGTCTGCGCCCAGAACCAGTGCCGCCGCCAGGGTTTTGCCGTCGCAGAAACCGCCGGCGCCTACAACGAGAGTTTTATCATCCGATATGGCTTCCACCACGGCGGGTAGAAGGATCATGGAATGAACCGGTTCCCAGGACGTATGAAACCCGCCTTCATGACCGGAAGCCACAATGACATCCACCCCCGCTTTTTTGCAGCGCATTGCGCCTTTAACAGAGGGCACAACGTGCATCCAGGTAAACCCGGCATTCTTAATTTTGTCCTTCCAGCCCACCGGATCCCCGGCGGAAGTAAAAATGACCTTGAAGTGTTTCTTGATATCCGGATTCTCTTCCCGGACTTTGATGGCGGTATCAATCATCACTGTTGCCCTGTCGATCAGTTCGGCCGAGACCATCACGTTGATTCCGAAAACGCCGCCTTTGTCCTTGACGAGACGATACGTCCGCTTCAACAGTTTTTCCAAGACCGTGGCCATATCGTCATTCCGATCCGCTTCGGCGGTTTTCACAAAAGCGTCGTAAATCCACGGCTGATCTTGTTTGTTGAAAAGGCCGCTGGTTGAAAGCAGCCCGAGAACACCGGCATTGGCGGACGCCACACACAGGTTGTTGTTGGAAAAAGGCCCCATGCCGGCCTGGATGATCGGATATTTGATGCCCACCAGATCGCACAATCTTGATTTAATCATAAATCTTCCCTCCGTTTTT
>CAZDYR010000568.1:0-2014 GCA_964509625.1 uncultured Smithella sp.
AATAATCGCCGCAGTCTTCGGCTTTCGTCGTCGCTCCGAAAAAGTCCGATCCGCCGCGCGGTTCGGTCAGGCATTCCGCCGCAAACAGATCGCCCCGCAAAAGCGGTTTGACGTATTTTTCCTTCTGCTCATCGGTCCCGTGCCTGATGATGGCGTCACAAACCAGTTCAGCGCCAACGCCGAAAACACAGGCAAACTCATAACCGATGACGCCGACTTCTTCCATGATCATGCAGGTTGTCACCCAATCCATATCGCGGCCTCCCCACTTTTTTGGGTACCGGCAGCCCATCAGATTTCTCTTAGCCGCTTCACGCAAAAATTCTTTGGGAAATTTGATGGTATCCGTATCCATATCCAGAATCATCTGACGGGGTATGCTTTTAACAAAATCCCTTACTTCATCACGGATTTTGATCTGTTCGCTGGACAACATAAACTCAAACATGGCTTTCTCCCTTCCTGGTGGCGGCGGCTTTCTTTTCTTCCGCCCCGTATAGAATTTGAGGGGATTATAACAGAAAAGCTTTCAATCCAAACAAAATAGTGAGAAAGGAGCAGCATAAAATCTCCCTTGACTAATGCTTGGTATTATGACCATGTTTCAGCACATGCAGAGTGGTCCTGTTTTCAGAATGCTGAAAATCTTTGAATCCATGTAACTCCACCGGAAACGCTTTTCAAGTCCGGTGTTTTTTTTACTGCCTTGCGACGACAATACGATGACGGGAAATCGCGGGCGAAATCGATAAGCCAGACCAGGGACATCTGGCAGGTGAGGCATACAAGCCCTCCCTTCAACCTTCCTTCTCAACCAGGAGCTGGATGGGGGTGATGACGATGCTTTGTGGAACCCCGCGGGGGAATGAAGGTTTAACATATGCCCAATGAGCGGCATAAAGAGAAAGGGTACTAAAATGAACAAGAATTTGTATGTCGGCAACCTGTCTTTCAAGGTCACGGATGATGACCTGAAGACCAATTTTGCGGAAGCGGGTGAAGTCGCCTCCGCGTCTATTATCAAGGACAAATTTACCGGACAGTCCAAGGGATTCGGTTTTGTCGAAATGAAAACGGAAGAAGGCGCGACCGCGGCCATTCAGAAGTTTAACGGCGGCATGCTGGACGGCAAAGCCATCACAGTCAACGAAGCCAGACCGAAGAAAGAATTCGGCGGCGGCGGTAACCGCGGCGGTGGCGGTGGCGGATTCCGGCGCGACAACAGAGGCGGTGGCGGCGGCGGTAACCGCGGCGGCAGATATTAATATCCGCTGAAAGCCTTATAGCAACAAAAAAAGCCCCGAAACCTTAACCGGTTCCGGGGCTTTTATTTTAGATTTATTGATGGAATCAACCACCTCGCAGCACGCTGCGGAGAATTAACGCGCGTTCCGCCGGAGCGGAATTAACCGGCGCTTACCTTCCTGGCTCTGAAGCGGAAAAAGAGCAACGCGGCCAGCAGGATTCCCGCCATGGCAAAAGGCATAAAGCCATTGATAAGCAGGAAAGAAAATCCGATCAAGGGATAGAGTGCCGCCTGCGCGGCCGCCCGGGCCAAGGGTCTGTTCTCGATGAACTTTGCCGCAACGGGGCCGTTGCGGTAATACCAGGCGACAAATTTCCGCCCCGGCGCGTTGGTCAGCAAATACCTGTCTCGGAACTGGCGAAGAACTTCCACCTGCTTCGCCAGCGGCGTTCCAAAGGCGGCCGTAGCGATAAAGCATCCGCCGCCACCGCCGCCGCTTCCGCCGGGACCGATGAACCCGCCTGACGAAAAAGCTGCATAGTTGGCGAAAACGGCATAATAACCACCGTTCTCCTGGATCCAGACGGACACGACATCGTTTCCGGAAATCGCCAACTGGGGACTATGAGCGTTGGCATCCGTATTGTTTTCGATCAGCGCGGGATCTTCCCAGTTTTCACCCCCGTCAAAAGAATTCCGGGCGTAAATACGATTAACCCCATCGTCCTGAGCCCAAACAGCAACGGCATAACTGCCGGAAATCGCCAC
>CAZDYR010000569.1:0-2013 GCA_964509625.1 uncultured Smithella sp.
TACAGACCCGGCGTCCATGCCGGACAAAATTAAGCAGGCCGTTGAGACCCTGCAGACCGGCGGAGAAGAGATCGGGGAAAAGTTCGGCAATTTTCTGGATGACACAAAAAGCCTGGCCGGAAAAGCGTCAAAAGTTCCCGGAGATCTTAATAAAATGCTGGAAACCGCCGACAAGGATATCGAGAAACAATACAAGAAGAAATAACTGTTTCATGTAATAAAAAGATCATTGGTCGAAAAATTCGGATCGCTGGTCAGGTTTACTCCTACGCGCCTCAGACCCGCTTCATCGCCGGGCGTGGGAATGTGCGTCATGTGAACTTCACAGTTTTTCAGCTCCTTTAATTTTTCCAGAGCAAGTTCAGACGCCGGATTGGTGGTGGCGCTGATGGCAAGCGCGATGAGCGCCTCTTCCAGATCCAGACTCACATTCTTTTCATTCAGAATTTCAGTTTTCAGCCTGCCGATCGAGCCGGTGATGTTGGCCGGCAGCAGTTTGATCTTGTCCGGGATGCCCGCGAGATGTTTGATCGCGTGAATGACCACGCTGGAGGCCGCGTGCATCAGGGGAGAATTGTTTCCGGTGATGATCGACCCATCCGGAAGTTCAATGGCCGCGCCGCAGAATATTCCTTCATTTCCCCGGTTTCGATCCACAGCTTCCTGCGCCGCCCGGCGGGCGGGCATCACCACGCGTCTGTCTTCCGGTTTCAGATTAAAATCGTTCAGGAGCAGTTCTACACGCTGGACGGTCTCCTTATCGGAAAATCCCATGGCATATTCACATCGGTAGCGAAAATACCGGCGGATCATTTCCTGTTTGGAGGCTTCCCTGGCAACCTCGTCGTCAACGATGGCAAATCCGGCGCGGTTGACTCCCATGTCAGTGGGCGACTTGTAAAAAGACGCTTCGCCGGTGATCTTTTCCAGAATTCTCTTTAAGACCGGAAAGACTTCCACGTCACGGTTGTAGTTGACCCAGGCTTCTCCATAGGCTTCCAGGTGAAACGGGTCAATCTGGTTGAAATCACGAATATCGGCGGTGGCCGCTTCATAAGCGACATTGACCGGATGTTTTAGCGGAATATTCCAGATCGGGAAGGTTTCAAACTTGGCGTACCCTGATTTGACGCCTCTTTTGTAGTCGTGATAAAGTTGTGAGAGGCACGTTGCCAGTTTTCCGCTGCCCGGTCCCGGTCCCGTGACGATCACCAGCGGCTTATCCGTGGGGATGTAATCGTTCACACCGTAACCTTCATCGCTGACGATTAAATCCACGTTGGTCGGATACCCTTTGGTGAAACGATGGGTGAATACCCGAATGCCCCGCCGTTCAAGTTTGTTTTTGAATAATATGGCTGAAGGCTGATTTTCAAAACGGGTAATGACAACGCCCATCACGTTGATATTCCAGCCGCGCAGATCGTCGATGAGTTTCATCGCGTCCGTGTCGTAGGTGATGCCGAAATCCGCCCGGATTTTTTTTCGCTCGATATCGCCCGCGTAGATGCAAAGCAAAATATTCGCCCGGTCTTTCAACTCTTTGATGAGCCGCATTTTAACGTTGGGATCATAGCCTGGCAGCACACGGGCGGCGTGATAGTCATAGAGCAGTTTGCCGCCGAATTCCAGATATAGTTTATTGTTGAATCTTTCGACACGCTTTAAAATTTCCGTTGTCTGCTCGGAGATGTACTTTTCGTTGTCAAAACCTTTTTTACCTGTGCCCATGAGTATAATGAGTGCCTCCCTGATGATGGTTGATTCTTTCCAAATGAGGACAAAAATGTTTCAAACTGACAACATTAATGTAATTTTTAAAATACCGATTCGTTCCATATATCAAAAGGGATAATTTATCCAAAAAAAAATGGACTGATCGTCTGAAATAGTGAAAAAGCGATAAGAACCAATGACAGGCGGGAAATAGCGATTGGCTTAAACGAGTATTCCGGCTAAATTAAATTGATTTCCATTGCGCGGACGGGGCAGGCGGAAACGCACAGTTCGCAG
>CAZDYR010000570.1:0-2013 GCA_964509625.1 uncultured Smithella sp.
GGCATATTTTATGCTTTTTTGTAATATCGATTTTGATGATTTTTTAATTAACCACCTCGCGGTAAGTTTTCGAGGTATGAAATAAAGGTCATTATAGCTCAGCGATCTGTGGATAATTAATAATTGTACCGCAAAAGCGGGCTGCTAAAAAGAACATAATCAGTCAGGAATACTAACATGAGTCAGACAAAAACAGGCACCTTCGAAAGATTTGCGGAAAATCAGGCAAATTTAATGAATATGGTTGTGCCTTCGGTCAAGGAAGACCACTCTTTCTTCAGTGAGACGCATTTTCGCCATATGCTGCGAATTGAGAGAATGAGGACGGAGCGCTCGAAAAACCCCTTTCTGCTTTTACTCATAGACGCATCAAAGCTTGCCGTCAAGTTTCAGCAAAGCAACGCTCTGGATCTGGTAAAAACATCACTGGCACCCTGCCTGCGGGAAACGGATATCCGCGGCTGGTATCACACCGGGCAGACGTTCGGCATCATCTTTACGGATATCCCCGCCGGTCCCGATAATTTTCTGGATTCCATCATCCAGAAAATCTATGCCCGATTCTGCAACCAGCTTGACCCAGATATCATTAAAAATATCAGTATTTCATTCCATCTGTTTCCGGAAGTCAACGGCAGCACAACGATCACTGAAACCTTTAATATCAATCTCTATCCCGACCTGACCCAGAAAAGCGTGGGCAAGCATCTGTCGTTGGCTGTGAAAAAATGCATTGACCTTTTGGGCAGCGCCATCGGGCTTTTGATGTTTTCCCCCATCTTTCTGATACTGGCCATAGCCATTAAAGCCACCTCTCCCGGACCGGTATTTTTCCGGCAGGACAGAGTCGGATACAACGGCAAGATCTTTTCCTTCTTAAAGTTCCGGTCCATGAAAGCCAATAATGACAGCTCGGAGCACAAGGCCTATATTACGAAATACATTAGCGACCAGCAAAACGCGGCGGTTGAGCCGGGTGTTTTCAAACTAACCAACGATTCACGTATCACCCCCATCGGCAGTTTTATCCGCAAAACAAGTCTGGATGAACTGCCCCAGCTCATCAATGTTTTGAAAGGCGACATGTCGCTGGTAGGCCCCCGTCCCCCCATCCCCTACGAATGCGAACTTTACGACATCTGGCACCGCCGCCGTCTTTTGTCCTGCAAGCCCGGCATAACGGGGCTTTGGCAGGTGGTGGGCAGAAGCCGCACAACTTTTGATGAAATGGTCCGGCTGGACCTGAAATATATTCGCGAATGGAGCCTATGGCTGGATATCAAGATTCTTTTGAAAACGCCAAAAGCTGTTTTGGGCGGCTCCGGCGCGATGTAGCAAATACAAAGCTTATACCAAATAAATGAAACCATGTTATCCCGTCCCGCTGTGTCACCTATAGGGTGCAAACCTCGGATAACCGCTCACGGCCTGGAAGGAGAGAGGTTATCAGGTTGCGAAGACGGTCATTTAGTGTTATCAATGGCTTGATACCGGTGTAAATACTTAACCGGTGAACATTCAGGCCGGTATGGCGGTAAGAGAGCTTATAAAAGTCTCTTATAAAGAGTTCCCGATAAATATTACCATTCCCGTAAACTGCCGGAAATGAATAAATGTGGAGGAGTATTTCTATATGATTCGCATGGGTGTAATTGGTTACGGCTACTGGGGTCCGAACATCGTCAGAAACTTCAGTTCAGCCAACGGTTCTCAGGTGACGATGGTCTGCGACATGAATGCCCAGACGCTGAAAAACAAAGTTAAGAAAGCCTATCCGCACGTTAAAACAACGACAGACATTGACGAATTAATCAAAGATCCGGAAGTGGATGCCGTGGCCATCGTCACGCCGGTTTTCACGCACTTTGAAATTGCTAAAAAAGCGCTGGAGGCAGGCAAAAGCATCTTTGTGGAAAAACCTTTTACCTACACGGTCGCCGAAGCGGAACAGCTGATTAATCTGGCCGAAAAGAAAAAGCTGAAAATCATGGTGGACCACACCTTCCTTTATAC
>CAZDYR010000571.1:0-2011 GCA_964509625.1 uncultured Smithella sp.
GTTCAAAACCCACCACAACACGCTGGACCAGGATTTCTACCTCAGGATTGCACCGGAGCTTTATCTCAAGCGTCTGGTGACCGGCGGACTGGAGCGGGTGTATGAAATTAACCGCAATTTCCGCAACGAAGGCATTTCCACGTTTCACAATCCGGAATTCACAATGATGGAATTCTATCAGAGTTATGCGACGTATGAAGATCTGATGTCCTTCACGGAAGACCTTTTTGTTTCCATCGCCAGGAATATTTTCGGCAAACTTCAGTTTACGTATCAGGGAACGGAGATTGACCTTACGCCGCCATGGCGGAGGCTTTCCGTCAAAGACGCTCTGCTGCAAATCGCGGGTATGGAACCGGCGGACATGACCGATCCGTCAAGGGCCGTCGAATTTGCCCGTCGGTTGGGCTGCGAGGTCAAGGAAACGGACCCGCTGGGGAAAATTCTGATGGCGATCTTCGATGAAACGGTTGAAAAGAAGCTTATCCAGCCGACGTTCATTACACATTATCCGGTGGCCGTTTCACCCTTGTCGCGCCGTTGCGGCACCGACCCGGACCTGGTGGACCGCTTTGAGCTTTACATTTCCGGCAGGGAAATCGCCAACGCCTTTTCGGAGCTCAACGATCCGGCTGATCAGCGCGACCGGTTTCTCCAGCAGCTCAAAGAAAGAGAAGCGGGCGATGATGAAGCCCACGAAATGGATGAGGATTATGTCCGTGCGCTGGAGTATGCCATGCCGCCGACGGCGGGTGAGGGTATCGGCATTGACCGTCTGGTGATGCTGTTGACCGATTCCGCTTCTATCCGGGACGTTATTTTGTTCCCGCTGCTTCGAAACAGACAAGAATAGATCGCGCGGACCGCCGCGAATATTGATGTGGACTCATCCGGTTCAGACAGGGTCATAAGATAATGTCCTACGAATTTTTTATCAGCAGACGGTATATGAGAGCGAAACGAAAGCAGGTTTTCGTTTCCATCATCACGTTCATATCCATTTTTGGAATTTTTCTGGGCGTGGCCGCGCTGATTATCGTGCTGGCCGTCATGAACGGCTTTGAAGAAGACCTGCGTTCCAAGATCCTGGGGATCAAGTCTCATATTGAAGTGACGACCAGTATGTCCGGTCCCATGAAGGACTACACGTTCGTGCGCGGAGAAATCGATAAAGTGCCGGGGGTTGTCGCCTCCACTCCCTTCATTTACACTCAGGCCATGATACGAAGTCCCAACGGGGTGACCGGCGTCGTAATCCGGGGCCTGGATACGCAAACCGCCCCCAAAGTCATCAACCTGGGGAAAATCCGTGAAGGCCGGATGGAAGACTTAAACGCCATTCCCGAAGATATATTAAAAAAACTGCCGGAGGAAGACCATGGGCTGTCCGGCATCATGATTGGGAAAGAAATGGCCCGGAACCTGGGGCTTTTCCTGTACGATACCCTCACGATCATTTCGCCGACCGGCGGCATCGCCACTCCGATGGGGATGGTTCCCCGGATGAAGAAATTCATTGTGATCGGCATTTATGAATCCGGGTTTTACGAATACGACTCCACATTAGCCTTCCTGTCGCTTGCCAGTTGCCAGCAGTTTCTGGATATGGGCGACACGGTCTCCGGCATTGACATTGTCGTGGACGACATTTACAAGGCGGATGCCATTGGCCGCTATATTCAGAGCAAGCTGGGCTTTCCCTTCTTTTCGCAGAATTGGATGCAGATGAATAAAAACCTCTTTTCCGCGCTCAAGCTGGAAAAGACGGTCATGTTTATTATTTTAAGCCTGATCGTGCTGGTTGCCGCGTTCAACATCATCAGCGCGCTCATCATGATTGTCATGGAAAAGAACAAAGATATCGCCATCATGAAATCCATGGGGGCGACCTCCGGCATGATTATGAAAATATTCATCTATCAGGGGCTGATTGTCGGCGTCATCGGCACTTTTTTCGGCACGCTCGCGGGACTGGCCGTCGCTTTGAATCTTCAAAAAGTCTCCGTGTTTG
>CAZDYR010000572.1:0-2007 GCA_964509625.1 uncultured Smithella sp.
CGACCATCCGGATTATCCCTATTACGGCCGCATCCGCCGGCAGGCCCCGGAGATTGATGGGGTGACCTACATTAAAAACACCGACGCCGGAATCGGGGACATCGTTAAATGCAGCATCATCGCCGCAGACCATTACGATCTGTTCGCTAAAGGGATTGCTTGAAAGGCGCCGGGCCGGCACGGTCATAAATCGGGCTTAAGGCGGCATGGACCGCAAGTTTGTACTTTCTGCGGTCACGCATCAAACACCATCCGTGACTATCCAGTCCTTTAAAAGGAATCATCATCCGGCAACCTACTTTCTTTTTGACATTTGATGGGGCATCCGGTAATTTCAACCAACATTCGGACGGACGAGGGCCGGCATTGTCCATATGATTTCCATGCGGTATCATTAAGCAAAGCGGGGGCATCAAATGCAGGATTCATCCAAAACCCATCAAGAGCTCATCGAAGAAAACGCCCTGTTAAAACGGAGAATCCGGGAGCTGCAGGCATCGGAACTCGACTGTAAAAAGCTCTTTGCCTGCGCTACCGAGGGAGTCCTCGCGGCCGAAACACAATCGAAGCGATTCCTTTACGCCAATCCCGCCGTCTGCAGGATGTTTGGATACCCCGAAGAAGAGATCGTGCAGTTGCGTGCAAGCGATCTTCATCCTGAAGAGTCCATGCAACAGGCATGGACTGAGTTCAATGCCCTGATACGAGGCGAAAAGGCACGGGCACGAAATATTCCGTGCCTGCGCAAAGACGGTTCTTTATTTCACGCCGACATCAGCACGACCTCCATGGTTGTTTTGGACGGGAAAAGATGTCATGTGTTTTTTTTCAGCGAAGACACCGATCGCGGAGAGGCTGAAGAATCGCTGAAAAACACCAGGGAACTGCTGCAACTGATTACGGACAACATGTCCGACATGATCCGAGTGATGGATTTGCAGGGGAATAATTTATATGTGAGCCCATCCCATGTCAAAGGCCTGGGCTACAGTGTCGAAGAACGGGTTGGCCAATCTGCCTTTGACATTGTCCATCCTGAAGACATTGAAACGATCATGAAAAAATTTACAAGCGGGCTTGCCGATTACCAGCGCGTAAGAGTTGAATACAGGGTGAGGCATAAAGATGGCCACTATATTTGGCTGGATACAGTGGCGGATATTATCCGAGATGATCAGGGGCATCCAAAGGCTATTGTTAACAGTTCACGGGATATTTCTGACCGCAAACAAGCGGATGAGAAACTCAGGGAGAGCCGGGAGCTGTATTCGAGTCTGGTCGACACCCTCCCGGATATTATTGTACATACCGACCTCGAAGGCAACATTCTCTTCATCAACGACTATGCCTTTCAGATTAATGGTTACACTAGGAATGAAATTGAAGGTCAAAATATCCTCCAATACATTGCTCCTGAAGAGCAGAACATGGCCCTCCAGAATATTGCGTTCCTGATGGAGGGCAAAATCGTGCCGCATGAATATCACCTGTTAACCAAAGACGGAAGAAGGATTCCCTTTGAGATAAATGGCAATCTTTTACGGAACAAAGACGGCACGCCTTTCGGGGTGGTGGTCGTGGGGCGTGACATCCGTGAGCGAAAAAAGGCTGAGGACATCATAAGAAAAAGTGAAGAGCGATACAGGCGCATAACGGATAACATGAGCGATCTGGTGTGCGAGGTGGACGCTCAGAGTGTTTTCAAATACGTCAGTCCCTCCCACCGGCGAATCTTGGGATACGCATCGGAAGAGCTTCTTGGCGGGTATGTCTATGAACATATTCATCCCGAAGATCTGGAAAGGATGATCGTCGAAGGGGGTCAAAGGGTCCGCGACGGGGAAGTGGGCGAAATGGAATACCGCTACCGTCACAAAGACGGCCGCTACGTCTGGCTGCGCTCCATCGGTCATTCCCTTCGGGATGCCGCAGGGAACCACACCGGGGCGATCATCTGCAGCAGTGACATCACCGAGCGCAAACACGCGGAGGAACAACAGGCAAAGC
>CAZDYR010000573.1:0-2005 GCA_964509625.1 uncultured Smithella sp.
GTTTAATACTTTTGTCAGTGCTGATTTTCTACGGGGTGCCGTCTTTGAGGATAGTCCGCTGGTGAAGACGAAAACGTCATGGATGGGCGGTTTTAGCGTGACCTGGGTTTTTCTGAAGTCGAAAAAAACGGTTGCGGACGAAAGTCTGCATTAATCATTATGCAATTCATTCAACAGGGACAATTTATGATGTTTCTTCTCATACGCTGGCTGGTTATTACCGTGGCCATATTGCTGTCCTCGACGATTTTGCCCGGCATTCACGTGGCCTCTCTGACAACAGCCATTATTGCCGCCGCCATTCTGGGGATCATTAATACTTTTTTACGACCTGTTTTGCTGATTCTGACGCTGCCATTGACGATTCTTACGCTGGGTATTTTCGCATTTGTCCTCAACGCTTTAATGCTGCTTCTGGTAGCCTATTTTGTTCCGGGCTTTGAGATCGACGGTTTTTTATGGGCGTTTCTCGGCGCTTTAATCATCAGCATCGTCAGTTGGATTGCCAACCGTTTCATTAAAACATCCGATCATAAACCCGGTAATCGCGAAAAGCCGGAATATATTGATCTGGAGCGGGGGGATGACGGGAAATGGCGCTAGACGCAACGTTTAATCTCACTCCCGCGATGAAGCAGTATGTTGAAATCAAGAAAAAATATCCCGACTGCATTTTGTTTTACCGCATGGGCGATTTCTATGAGATGTTTTTTGAAGATGCCCTGACGGCCGCGCCCATTCTGGAAATCACTCTCACCTCCCGTAATAAGTCAAAAGAGGATGCTGTGCCTCTCTGCGGCTTTCCGTACCATGCCGCTTCCGCTTATATTACCAAACTTGTGGACAAGGGATTCAAAGTAGCCATTTGCGAGCAGGTGGAAGACCCCAAAAACGCCAGGGGAATTGTTAAACGTGACGTTGTCCGCGTCATTACCCCCGGTCTGGTGCTGGATGAAGAAAATCTGAAGGCCGGAGAAAATAATTATCTGGCCTGTATTGCCCCGGGGCGCGATACGCTGGGACTGGCCTTCCTTGATTTGTCGACCGGGGAGTTTCAAGTCGGCGAGTTTGTGAGCCGTGACGCGCTGATCGCGGCCTTGAGCGGTCTGGAGTTCAGGGAATTACTGATCAGCCGTTCTTTTCCTGATCCGGTATTAATGAAAATGCTGGAGGCTCAAGTGCCCGCCGGCTGTATGAATGTCATCGACGAAACCTGTTTCGAACCGGACGCTATCGACGCAGTGCTGGCCCGGGAACTCGATGCCGGTGTTCTGGAAAGGTCAAAAATCAATGAACACCCGGCATCTAAAGTTGCCGCAGGTGTTGTCTTACGTTATGTCAATTCAACACAGATGGTGCGCGCCTCTCACATTTCCGAAATTAAATGGTATTCTCCCCAGCACTATCTATTGATCGATGAAAACGCCCGCCGCAATTTGGAAATCTTCTTCACGATTCAGGATAATTCCCGCGCCGGATCCCTTTTTTCTCTGATCAACGAAACGCTGACACCGATGGGAACGAGGCGCCTGCGCTGGTGGATGGGGTATCCGCTAGTCGTGCCCGAAAAAATACGGACCAGGCTTGCGGCTGTCGCGGAGATGAAGGACAATCATGTGGTCCGGTCCGATCTGCGCAAAATACTGGCAAATATTTATGATCTGGAAAGGTTGACCGGACGTGTTGCGCTTCGCGTGGCGACGCCGCGAGACCTGATGGCGTTGAAAACGTCGCTGGCCGCCTTACCCCGGCTCCGGTCCCTGCTGATGGATTTTACCGCGCCGGCTCTGGCGACGATTCGAACAGAGATAGCGGATCTGTCCGCGGTGGTCGATTTGCTCTCCCGCGCGATCATCGCCGATCCGCCGCCCAGGGTCCAGGACGGTGGATTTATTGCCGCCGGTTTTGATGAAGAGCTGGATAAACTTAGGTCAATCAGCCGTGACGGCAAAAAATGGATCGCCCGGCTGGAGGCGAAGGAAAGGCAGGCGACAGGAATCAACTC
>CAZDYR010000574.1:0-1993 GCA_964509625.1 uncultured Smithella sp.
AGATCAAACTGGAAGAAGTTCAGAAAAACAATCAGATGCTGAAAGAAGAAGTGGATGCGGAGGATGTGGCCGAAGTAGTCGCCAACTGGACGGGCATTCCGCTTTCGCGCATGATGGAAAGTGATGTGCAAAAACTCATTCACATGGATGAACGCCTGAAGATGCGTGTAATCGGTCAGGATGACGACATACAGGCCGTATCTGCGGCGCTGAGAAGAGCCCGTTCCGGCTTGCAGGATCCCAACCGGCCTATCGGTTCGTTTATCTTCTTAGGGCCGACCGGCGTGGGCAAGACGGAACTCGCGCGCGCGCTGGCGGAGTTCATGTTCGACAATGAACTGGCCATGATCCGCATTGATATGTCGGAGTATATGGAAAAGCACGCGGTGGCGCGCCTGATCGGCGCTCCGCCCGGCTATGTCGGGTATGACGAAGGCGGTTATCTGACCGAAGCCGTCCGGCGCAAGCCATACAGCGTTCTGCTGTTTGATGAAATCGAGAAGGCGCATCCGGATGTATTCAATATCCTGCTTCAGATTCTGGATGACGGCAGGCTCACCGACGGGCACGGCCGGACGGTGGATTTCAAAAACACCGTCGTCATCATGACCTCAAACGTCGGCAGCCAGTGGATTCAGGATCCGTCGCTGGATGAAGAAGAGAAAAAGAACCGTTCCATGGAAGCGCTGCGGGCGACATTCAAACCGGAGTTCTTGAACCGGATTGACGATATCATCATGTTCCATGGCCTGACGCTTGAAAATATCAACCGGATTGTCGGCATTCAGCTGGGGCTGATCGACAAGCGCCTCAAGGAGCGCAAACTATCCATCGAATTGACAGACGCGGCGAAAAAATATATAGCCGAACAGGGGTACAGCCCGGTGTATGGAGCAAGACCGCTCAAACGGGCGCTGCAGAAGATGGTGCTGGATCCGCTGGCGCTTGATATTCTGGCCGGCAAGTTTTCCGAAGGCGATCACATTGTCATCGGGGTTTCCAAAGGGGAAATCACATTCAGCAAAAAGTGAAGATTACAGTGTGAGGAGTCGGGAGTGAGGCCTAAAACGCCTGACTCCTGACTCCTCACGCCTAACCTGTGTCGAGGGGGGATTTATGGTGGAAGAGAAAAAAGGCGAAGGATTTGTCATTAAGGATAAACGTTTTTCAGAGGAGTCGGAAAAGAAAGAAGAACCGTTACAAACAAAGGAAACAGCCTCAAAAGAAGACGTCAAAGCAGATCCGGATGACCGTTATGACTATCCACCGGTCAATTTTGCCAACTTTGTCATTTCGCTGTCCACGTCCGCGTTGTTTCATTTCGGAGATTTCCCCGAATACGAGGGAGGTAAAGCCGAAAAGAATCTGCCGGCAGCCAAGCAAACGATCGATATCCTGGACATGCTGCACGAAAAAACAAAAGGCAATCTCGATGAAAACGAAGCCAATCTGATTCAGGGTGTTCTCTACGAGTTGAAGATGCGGTATGTCAAGGAAAAGGGCTGAGGCATGCGAAGGCTTGCGCCCGCTAAAATCAACCTTTTTCTGCATATCCTCGGCAGGCGTCCCGACGGTTATCACGATCTGGCGTCCGTCATGCAGCAGATATCTCTCTATGATGAATTAAACTATTCTCTTTGCCCGGAGAAAATAATCCTTGACTGCCCCGGGACAAATCTTCCGACAGATGAGCGAAATCTTGTTTATCAGGCCGCGCAGGCCCTCTTTCGTCAGACAGGCTACAGGGGCGGCGTTGAAATCACCCTTCACAAAAAAATTCCTGCCGCGGCCGGTCTGGGCGGCGGCAGCTCGGATGCGGCGACGACGCTGATGGCCCTCAATGACTTGTGTTCATTCGGGCTCGGCAGGGCAGATCTGATGAAAATAGGGGCAAAGCTGGGGGCGGATGTCCCTTTTTTTATTTTCGCGGCTTCAGCTTTTGCCACGGGCATTGGCGACGAACTTCAAACCTTGTCCGATATGCCTGAAATCA
>CAZDYR010000575.1:0-633 GCA_964509625.1 uncultured Smithella sp.
CTTCAAGAGAGTATCTCGGCTGCCAACCCGTTAGCTTCCTGATTTTTTCGTGACTTCCTAAAAGCCGCTCGACTTCACTTTTGGGGGGGCGAATGCGAATATCTTCCGAGAGGATGACGGCGTCGGGATTAATCTGGCCGATGATTTCTGAGGCAAGCTTTTCAATGGAAGTTTCCTGCTGAGTGGCAATATTAATTTCTTCACCGACTGTTTCCGGTGTTTCGGCAATAGCAATAAAACCAGCTACGGTGTCTTCGATAAAGTTGAAGTCGCGGGTAGGATGTATGCTGCCGAGTTTGATTTGAGTTGCGCCGTTTAATAATTGTGTAATGATGGTCGGGATCACTGCCCTCGCGGATTGTCGCGGCCCATAGGTATTAAACGGCCGGATAATCGTTACAGGGGTGTTGAAACTTCGATAAAAGCTTTCGACAAGCTTGTCTGCACCAATTTTTGTGGCGGAATAAGGAGATTGTCCCTGAAGGGGATGTTCTTCCGTGATGGGAACAAAGCGTGCGGTGCCATAAACTTCGCTTGTTGATGTGTGTAAAACTCTGGCTACATTGAGCGAGCGTGCGGCTTGTAGAATATTGAGTGTGCCTTTGATGTTTGTATCGACATATGCGTCAGGCG
>CAZDYR010000575.1:643-1990 GCA_964509625.1 uncultured Smithella sp.
TCAGGCGAGTGATAGGAAAAGGGGATTCCAATCAAAGCGGCCAGATGGAAGACAACATCACACCCCTTCATGGCCTGATGAACGCCGTGAGGGTCGCGAATATCACCGGTAAAGATATCCATGTCCTTTTTCAGCGCTATGTCTGAATGATCCAGCCAACCCCGGGAGTTGAATGAATTGTAGAAAACAAAAGCCCGAACGTTGTGGCCGGATCTGACCAACTCTTCTGTTAAATGGGAACCGATGAAACCATCTGCCCCGGTTACAAGAATTTTTTTATTTTTTAAGCTCATGTTTTGTCTCTTTTCGAGGGCATAAAATTAGGCAACCGCATTTTACGGACATTCAAAAATCGACGCTTGGCATAGATGTACCTGAGTAAAATACTCTTTTCGTGACATCTAGCTTATCACAGCTCCGCCCTCTCAGTTACATAAAGCGATGAGTAGGCATTGAGTGCTTTATGTCCCGCAGGCAAGAAAACGATCATTATCCTTCATTAATTTTAACTGTTCCCCAGTACTTATTTGGACGGATAATTATCACCACGTTACTATAAGTTCTCAATTTAAAAATCCGCATTAAGGGGAATAGCAATATTGATGCCATTTATCCTTTTCTGTGTGTGTGTATTAAGCTATTGTATTTGTTAATATATTTGTTGATATTGAGCCATGCTGGATCAGTATAGCGTCATGAAGTCAAATTATTGACGAATCTCTGGCTTTGAGAAACGATTATTTCGTCAAAAAACAGGCGGTTTCTGTCTTAACTGATGGTTTGGTTACGGGATGGCCAAGATCGTGCATTAGACCTTGACATGATAGGTGCTTTACCTGTAGTTGCTTGGCACATTCAAGAATTCAAGCCAGGAAAAGGAAACTGCCAGATGTCAGAAAATCCATTGATATTACTGATGACTCCAAAATCCATCGCCGTGGTGGGGGCCAGCAACGATTACCGGAAAATGGGCACAATCCAAACGCTCAGCATTTTAAAGGACGGCTACCGGGGCAAGTTTTATCCCATTCATCTCAAAGAAACGCACGTTTTGGGACATCAAGCCTATCGATCGGCGGCGGATTTACCGGAAGTTCCTGATCTGGTTATTTTCATTGTTCCCAACAAGGCGGTTCCGACACTGCTTGCCGATTTCGGCAGGATCGGAACGAAAAGAGCCATTGTGGTGACAGCGGGCTTCAAGGAAACGGGGATGGTCGGGCGAAGCATGGAAGAAAAGATCAATGCCGTTGCCGCCCAATACGGGATGCGCTTTGTCGGTCCCAATTGTCTGGGAATCATCAACTCCGAAATTTCTCTTAACACCACGGTCGCTCCCTTTACCAT
>CAZDYR010000576.1:0-1981 GCA_964509625.1 uncultured Smithella sp.
GTATTTCCTGAGCGACAGCACGCGCCGATAATTGGATACCCAGGTTATCACGACAACCCGGTCGCCGGCAAACGCGGGCTTCAGATATTCAATTTTGTGCGTTCGTATCACCCAGGTGGCGCCGGCTTCGCTGGTCGCCTGAGTGCAGCCGGCTGTTTCGGAGTGCCGCATCGCGGCATCCTGCATCCAGCGCAGGTATTCCACATTGTTCACGTGTCCGTTCTGGTCTTCCGCTTCTTTGGGTACGGTTAATTCGTGGCGATAGATTTGCCTCATGCCGCTATCTGTTCCGCCTCCACCATAAACACCGGCATGACACCTGCCCGCAAGGACTGAATGAACTCCAGATAAGCCCCGGAGGACTCCTCCGGCTTTTCCACCATCGGGAGGTGTCCGCAGTTTTTAATGATCAGCAATTTCGCTCCTTTGATTCCGCCTTCAATGATCCGCGCGCTGGAGACAGGAAAAACCCGGTCAGTATCGCCCCAGACGATCAGCGTTTTAGCCTTGATATCGCTGAAACGAACTTCCAGCATATTTCCAAGATTAAGCTCGTTGAAAACCTTCTGATTAAAATCATGGCTTTCCACGGCTTTCTGAGCGATGAATTTTTTAACGGATGCCGGAAGGGAAGGCGGGGTGACAAACATAAACGCCAGAAGCCGGTCAAAATCCTCCGGCTTTTCCACAAGCAGCGGATTAATCCCGCGGGCCAGTTCAGTCGTCAGATTGCTTTGCTCTCGATCCACAACACCGCCCGCGTCCAGAAGGCCAAGAGTCATTACGGCATCCGGATGATCCGCCGCGTAAATGCCGGCGATGGTTCCGCCCATGGAGTTTCCGGCGATATGAAATTTACGGATGCCGATTCGGCGGGCGAATTCATGCAGGCGGGTTACCTGGGTCGCGATATCATAGCGGCCGTCCATTTTCTTTGTGCTTTCGCCGAACCCCGGAAGATCGGGAATAATCACTCGATAATGCGGAGTCAGTTTCCGGGCAAACGCCACCCAACTGTCTTTTGCGTCGCCAAACCCGTGCAGGAGGATGATTGTCTCGCCCTTTCCGCCTTCAAGGTAGGCAATTTTATGATCTTCCACATCAATTGATTTTTCAGTAAGCCCGGATTTTTGTCTCTGCGTCCATCTGGAAAAGCCGACCAGTGATGACGCGCAGGCTTGAAGAATCAGCAGGCATAAAAAGCTGATGACTGCCGCAATTAAAACTCTTTTAGATGTCATGGTTCCTTTGCCTCTTTCAGAAATAGTGTGCGCTTTTACTATCATTAATTCAACGGTTCCGTCAAATCGTTTCACCGGGATTCGCTGCTTTCGTATCCTGAAGGGTGCAAGCAGTAATGACAGTAAGGCGGCCTGCTTTAATCCCGCTCTTGCGGGACGAGCGTTAAGTCGCCGCGGCCTGCTGGGAGGCGGTTGGTTTTTTCAAAGGTCTTTCTGTAAAAAAGGCGGGGTTTTGAGGATTTTAAAAAGATTGGTGATTCACTCTGATGGCAAGACAGGGTGAATCACCAATCGACCGTTTTTAATCCCGATACATGGATTCGATCAGGTCTTTAAACTGGGCATTGATGGATTTTCTTTTCACTTTCATGGTCGGTGTGACTTCGCCGTCTTCCGTGTAGAGCTTCTTGTCGATGATGCTGAACTTGCGGATATTCTCCACGCGGGACACCTGGTTGTTCACTTTATCGATCTCCTGCTGAATGAGCGCGTTGACTTCCGGCGCCCGGGTCATGGAGGCATACGTCGTAAACTGGACTTTGTTGTCCTGAGCGAACTTGGTGACATTCTCCTCGTCGAGGACGATGAGCGCCGTCAGGTATTTCCGGCGGTCGCCGATCACGACGGAATCGTTGATATAGGGCGAGAACTTCAAAAGATTTTCCAGGTACTGGGGCGCGACGTTTTTGCCGCCCGCCGTGATGATCAGGTCTTTTTTGCGGTCGGTCAGTTTCAGGTAG
>CAZDYR010000577.1:0-1972 GCA_964509625.1 uncultured Smithella sp.
CATCCCCACAACGAAAGAGTTCGCCGCCATTTACCTCATTCCCAAAATCGCCAACAATGAACAGGTGCAGAAGATACCCGACAACGCGACAAAATTATTAAACGCAAAACTGGAAGAGTGGATTGCTGACTCAATGGGGAAGAAGGAGAACACGAAATGACCTGCGGGGAGTGTGTGTAAATGCACCGCATATCGTGCATATCGGCTGAAACAACAGGGATGATGCAAGGCAAGGAGGGGTGAATGAGACGACCCATGACAGACAATGAATGGTGTAGTTGGCGAGACACCGTTAAGTGTAACTGGTTGAGATGCTCCGGAGGCATGGGATTGGCGGGTAATGGCTGTTGCCCTTTTCGCGGAGACTACACTTTGGGGAATTGCCCAAAGTTCATCAGCGAAGAAGATTACGAGAAAAAGTATGACACCACAACCCCTAACACGCAAGAAAATTGAGGGTTATTAATGAAAGGAGCAAGTCGATGAATAAAATATTATACAAAGAGGATTGCCAGATCATTAGGGACGGGAAAAAGGTCAACGGCATAGCTTACCCTAATTCTGCCGTTGTCGTGGATGGTGATGGAGAAACGGCGTTTGTTTGCCCAGACAAATTAACGTATGATGAAATAATGGCCTTATTCGTGGTGATAAACAAATATTATGATCTAGGTGTAAGAATTGGAATGGGACGCAAGGCAGACGAAATCAAAAAAGTGTTGGGACTTTAAACTGGTGAACTATGCCCTTGACCGGAGCGCAAAACTATGATGTCCATACTCCCCTTGGGGGAGGTGGAGCAATGGGATTCACCGGTGGAACGGTCCAGCAGCATGGCAACCGTTTTTATGTTCAGTTGTATTGGCGGCAAATTCTTGAGAAATTCTGGTCGGTCTTGATTCACGGGCAATGGTATCCAATCAAACATTACGACAACGCGGACAAGCTGCTCAAAGCAATCCGGGAAGAGATCGACCGCGACCCGGAGGGGTTTGATCCACGAGCCTTCAGACCAGGAAACCCCCTTTGCCTCGATGCCTATCACAAAACGTGGCTTAACCAGATCGATGTCACCACAAAAACAAAACGCGATTACCGTACGGCCATCACCAGACACGCCATTCCTTTTTTCGGACCGGATAAGGACATCCGAAAGTTTAGAAAAGCCGAATTGACGGAATTTCGCAAACAACTGCCCCTATCGGACAAGGGCAAATATAACGTCATGGGCGCTTTGAAGGCGATGGTCAAGTGGGCATATTCCAATGAAGAGATTAAACACGTTCCCCCGTTCCCCAGATTGACCCTGGGTGAATCCCCAGAGATAGAATACCTGACACTCGACCAGCAAGATAAAATATTGGCCGAAATTTCAAGCGTGGATGCGCCTATATTCAAATTTTCCATGGAATACGGTCTGCGAGTGGGAGAGGCCAGGGCGATCAAGCGCGACGCGATTAAAAGCGGAAAGGTCTACATCAAGCGGGCATTCTCCGACAATGAACTCCGCGAGTCGACAAAGACAGGCGACATCCGGACCTATGACCTGACCCCGACTGCCAGGCAAATCATCGACAACCTGACGGTGATCGCTCCTTATCTGTTCGTACGGGCGGACGGAAAGCCTTACACGAATAAAAACCTTAACCGCATATGGCACAATGCCTGTAAAAAGGCCGGGATCGAGATCAAGCTTTATAATGCAATCCGGCACAGTCTAGGATGCCAGCTGCTCGATGAGGGCCACGACCTTTCCCTGGTCCAGGAGATTCTGGGCCACAAGAATCCCAACATGACTAAACGCTATGCAAAAAGAACCGCAAAAAGAATCGGAAATGTGCTTTCCATGCGCCGACAGAGTTGCGGTAGAGTTGCGGTAGAAAATAAAACAGCAACTAATTGAAAGAATTAAAGTTTTTGGTGGAGGCGGCGGGAATTGAACCCGCGTCCGAAAACCTTCCGCTGCAGTTTC
>CAZDYR010000578.1:0-1968 GCA_964509625.1 uncultured Smithella sp.
TTGTCTCCGGAAATCGCCACCGAAGGAGAACCCGCGTCATAATTTTCGGAGTAAAGGATTTGATCGGTATGCCAGGTTAACGACTGAGCTGAAACTGCGGCAGGCAGTATCGACACCACAACAAGTAGAGCCAGATAAATCAGAATTCGTTTCATGTTTCCTCCGTTCAGGATTAATATAATTCTGGCTCCACTATAAATGGAAAACATGGCGGGTGTCAAGAATGGTTGTTGAACCGAAATACGGCAAAAGAACAAAAAAACCGATTCCGGAGAGAAGTCCAGACAGTCCCTCATTCCTGCGAGGTGGTTGATGAATCGGCAAGTTTGTCAGTCTACGCCGCCTCGGTTTTAAACATGGACATGATAGCCGATAAACTTTCCGCGTTGCCGGCGTTCTTTTGTGTTTCAATATTGAGCTCGGCGATGGCCGTATTGACCTGGTCGATGCCGCGGGACTGCTCCTGCGAGGCAACCGATATATTTTCCATCAGCTCCACCACTCTGTCCGAACTTGATTTTACTTCCGAAAACGCGCCGCTCGTCATCAGGACAAGCTCTTCGCCGTTTTTAAGCTTGCCGACGATATCCTGGATCAGGCCCGAAGAGCTGTGAGCGGACTGAGTCGCGCGCAGGGCCAGATTCCGGACTTCGTCGGCGACAACGGCAAAGCCCGCCCCGGCTTCCCCCGCGCGGGCCGCTTCCACGGAGGCATTGAGCGCCAGCAGATTGGTCTGAAAGGCGATTTCATCAATACTCTTGACGATCTTCTGCGTCTGCTCACTGGCTTTGTTGATCTCCTTCATGGACGTGGTTAGTTTTTCCATCGCGTCGTTGGCTTTTTGAACGGCACCACTGGCTGAATGCATCAGTTGATTGGCTTCCTCCGTGTTGGTCGCGTTCTGTTTGATCATGGAGGCAATCTCTTGCAGCGAAGCGGATGTTTCCTCGATGGATGACGCTTCTTTTGCCGAAGAATCGGTCAGCACTTCCGACACGTCCAGGGCGTGTCCGACCGCGTTATTCATTTTGGCGCTGACCGTGTTGACGGAGTCGATCAAATCGCCGATTTCATCCTTCGATTCCATTTTGATGTTTTGCGTCAGGTCGCCTTCCGCCAGCCTTCTCAAAACGGCAATGCTTTCCTTGACGGGAGTTAAAATCAGCCGCGTGACGGCAATCGTGATGACATACGACAAGACCACGGCAATGATAAAGACAACAACAAATGCGGTTAACGTCCCATAAAAGGTAGACATGGACGCGTCATAGGTATCTTTGCCGAGCTTTTTTTCATAGGCCAGCAGTTCGGACAGATTCTTATTGAGAACGGCGTATTTTTTATCGACATCCATACCGGTTGATACGGTTTGAAATGACGATGTGGAATCGGTAACGGCCAGATTCAGAAGCTTTAAAGAAGCTTTCTGGTATTCAAGAAGATTTGTCAGCACCGCTTCATATAATTTTTTCTCCTCGGCACGAAGCCTCTCTGAGGCCAGTATCTTTTTGATCAGATCTACATCCTGCGCCATGGTTTCACCCACCTTCGCGGTCATGGCGGCAATCTCCTGCTGATCCTGCATCCAGTTGATCATATTAAATATTTTATAGATCGTGCCGTTGACGCTGGACACATCCTGAACAATTCTGGAGCTGTTTTGATATTCCTGAAAACGGTTGTTATAAATGTCATCAATCGCGTTTTTCAGCATCCAGAAGCTCGAAAAAGTGCCGCCGGCCAGAATGATGAGAAAAATAAAGACGATCAGCGGCGAAAGAAGCATCTTTTTACCCAATTTCAAATTGTTGAAGAATTGTTTCACGGCACAGCCTCCATATCTCTTTTTGACATAGATTTTGAGTTGTTACGCTTTTCTTAAACAAAACAAACGGGCGCGGCTTGATCGAGAGAGATCCAGGCTCTGAAAAAGGTACGGGAATATGAGTTAATGTTTACAGGTTCTTT
>CAZDYR010000579.1:0-1967 GCA_964509625.1 uncultured Smithella sp.
GCCATTGAGTTTGCGCGGCGCGGCTGGGTTGTTCTTGCACTCGATCAAACCGGCCATGGTTATTCCGACCCACCGGCCTATTTTCATAAAATGGGAGGACCTGCCGGTTTGGCTTATCTGCGCACACTGGATTTTGCAGATAAAAACAAAATCGGCCTGGAGGGGCATTCGATGGGCGGATGGGCGTCTGTGAGCGCGGCTTTCAAAGCGCCCAATGATTATCAGTCTATCGTCCTTGAAGGATCGTCCACGGGAACATTCCTGGCACCGGAAGGTTCACCGACATTTCCCAAAAATCTCTGTCTCGTCTTCAGCAAGTTTGATGAATTTTCCAACATGATGTGGGATGCACCCGTTGCCGTCGATATCGTCAAAAGCGACAAACTCAAAGGTGTGTTCGGCGTACCCGAAAATGAAAACGTCGAAGTCGGCAGACTTTATGGTTCCATTGAAAAAGGAACAGCACGCATCCTTCATCAGCCGGTGACAACCCATCCCGGCGATCATTTGTCCAGCGTGGCCATCGGCCATGCCATCGATTGGTTTGAAAAGACCCTGGGGCAGCCCAACCCGATTCCCTCCAGTCAGCAGACCTGGCACTGGAAAGAACTGGCCACGGGATTTGCGTTTATGGGTTGTATCCTGCTGATGTTTGCCGTGGGATCAGGGTTGCTTAAGTCAAAAACATTCCGGTCGCTCGCGGGAGAACCGGAAAACTCTAAACCGGCTAAAGGAGCCGGTTGGATCATCGGGGCGATTCTCGCGGCCGTCATCGGGCCTTTGGCCTATTTTAAAGCCGTTATCTTTGCCGAATCAAAAATTCCGCGCACCGCTTTTAACGCTCAACCCATTACCAACTGCATTTTATTCTGGCTTCTGATTGTCGCGGCCATCTCGCTTGTCCTTTTTGTCATCTGGCATTTCCTCAACAAAAAGAACGGCGCAAACGGCATCTCTTACGGTCTCCGCTCGGCCTCGGGCGGCACGGGCAGGAAAATCGCCCTGTCTTTCTGGTTCGCTTTGCTGACCGTAGCGTCGGCATACCTTGCCCTGGTGGTGTCGGCATTTTTCTTCAACATCGATTTTCGCTATTGGATTGTCGCCCTGAAGCCGTTCAGCCCGATTCAGTTTCGCATCGCATTGGGATATTTTATCCCCTTCGTTTTGTTTTACATCATGTTCGCTTTGGTCTTGCACGGTCAGCTGAGACCCGCAAACGGTTCCTTAACACGGAAAATGATTACAGCCGCTTTTATCGGCTCCTCAGGGTATCTTGTTCTTTTGTTGTTCATTTACATGCCGCTTCTTTCCGGCGGCACCATTGGCTTCGGCTTCCTGCCGGAAGTCAACCATGCGCTGTTTTCCATCGTAGCTCTGCAGTTGCTGCCGCTGTTTATTCTGGTCAGCTTGATCTCGGCATACTTCTTCGAAAAAACCGGATTGATTTACCCCGGTGTTTTTATAAATGCCCTGTTCATTACCTGGTATATGGCGGCCGGAACAGCCACATTGTTTAAATTCGGTTGATACGGGTGAATACTTCCCGCCGGTTGAAAAATTCAGTGCAGATGAAATGTATCCGTTAGGAACGTTCGTTGATATTGAGAAACTTCAAAACCACAGGAGGATTTTTATGAGAAAAAGATTCAGTAAAAGATTGTTGGAGAGTATTCTGGCTGTTGCGTTGTTCGCTCTGGTTGTTGTTCCGATCGCGGCCCAGGCGAAAGAATTCACGTATGACAAAAAACCGGCTTTCACCATCACCCATCCGGACAACTGGGCGGTGGACCCCGAAAATCCCTGGAAGGTCATGTATCGCGTGAAAGCGGCGGCGGGTATTCCCATTCTGGATGTTCAGGTGCTGGACATCCCCAAGGGCGAAAAACTGACGACCATCGGAAAATACTGGAAAAAAAATATCATCGACAAGGAACAGAAAGTCGATACGGTTATTGTATCGGACAACA
>CAZDYR010000580.1:0-1965 GCA_964509625.1 uncultured Smithella sp.
GTTGTGGCGGACAGCAAAACGCTTTCGGAACTGGCCGAAAAGCTGCAGGGCAGCGGGCAAATCGCCTGCGAAATCCTTTGGGAGAAAAACCCGCCGCAGGAATTAATCGGCCTGAGCTTTCATTCGGGCGGTGAGTCTTTTTACATTCCGCTGGGTCATACCAACGCTAAAGTTCAGTCGGACGTTCAAGAGGTGTTTACCACACTGGCGCCTTTCTTTAGAAATGCAGCTGTTAAAAAATACACTTATGATCTGAAAACAACGCTTGTCGCCATGCCGGATCTGGATATTCAGGCAGGCGAGGATTTACAGTTAGCCGCTTACCTGCTCAATCCGGCCAGGCATTCCTATGAACTCGATGAAATTGTCTGGGAATATCTCCATGAACGCGTTGGTACGCCTGCCGATGTCGCGGGCGGCAAAGGAAAAATCTATCCTCTCGCGCTGGTGCCCGTTGATAAAATGGCGGCTTACGCCGGTGAGCGTGCCGAAGCGATCCTGGCGCTGGCGCAGGCTGTGAAAGGCAGGCTCGAAGAAGCAGGCGCTTCATCGCTTTATCGCGATGTGGAAATGCCGCTTTTGTTCACGCTGTCCGCCATGGAGAAAAAAGGCGTCCTGGTGGATACCCTCCTGCTGAAACAAATGTCCGAAGAACTGGGGCAGCTGCTGTCGCTTTCCGAAGAAAAGATTCACCGACTGGCGGGAGAAAAATTCAACATCAACTCTCCCAAACAACTGCAGACGATTCTTTTTGAAAAACTTAAGCTTCCTAAAGGCAAGAAAACGAAAGAAGGATACTCCACGGATGTGGATGTGCTCTCCGATCTGGCCCGCAACCATGAACTGCCCGCCGAGATTTTAGCCTACCGCTCTCTGGCCAAACTCAAATCCACTTACGTGGACGCGCTTCCCGCATTAATCAACCCGAAGACCGGACGCATCCATACGTCTTATAATCAAACCGTGGCGGCTACCGGCAGGCTCTCCAGCAGCAACCCCAATTTGCAGAACATTCCCATCAGGACGCTGGAGGGCAAGAGAATCCGCCAGGCCTTCATCGCTGATCCCGGCTCCGTTTTAATCTCCGCCGATTACTCGCAGATAGAGCTCAGGGTGCTGGCGCATCTTTGTGAAGACGAAACACTGCTTGCGGCCTTTGCCTCCGGTGAAGATATTCACACCCGGACGGCATCGGATGTTTTCGGCGTCTTTCCGGAAATGGTCAACCCTGATATGCGCAGGCAGGCCAAAGTCATTAACTTCGGTATCCTTTACGGTATGAGCGCGTTCGGGCTGGCCAAAGAACTGGGCGTTTCCCAGAAAACAGCGCAGGCTTACATTGACGGCTATTTCGCCCGATATAAAAAAGTGCGCGACTACCTGGACGGCATTTTAGAGGGTGCCAGGCGCGACGGTTTTGTCTGCACGATTTTAAACCGCCGCCGCTACCTGCCGGAATTAAAAAGCCAGATTCCTTCGGTGCGGCAGTTTGCCGAACGCATGGCGATCAACGCGCCCATCCAGGGCAGCGCCGCCGACCTGATCAAAATAGCGATGGTCAACATCGACCGCCTGTTCATGAAGAAGAATTTTACCGCGCGGTTGATCATGCAGGTACACGACGAACTGGTAGTCGAAGCGCCGATGAAGGAGAAAGAAGAAGTCATGGTTCTTGTCAAAAAAGAAATGGAGGAAGTCATCAAACTCAAAGTGCCGCTGAAAGTGGAGATTGCGGCGGGGAAGAACTGGGACGAAGCGCACTGAAAATAAGGCTTAAGGCGAAAGGCAAAAGGAAAAAGGCGAAAGGAGTCAGGAGTTACGGGACTGTCTTTGATATGATGTAATCAGCAAATTATTATTAGAATATTACAGTCACCTCAAACACACCATCAGCGGATTTTATATCAATCTTATTGGACACCTGTTTAATCAGCGAACTCATTTTGGAGTTTCCCGCTAATATCT
>CAZDYR010000581.1:0-1958 GCA_964509625.1 uncultured Smithella sp.
TCCCCATTGTGTGTGGCTACGGCATAAACATAGGTACTGGCCGGCAGGCGTATTGCGCTCACCAATCTTCTCACGATCTCCGGGATGTCCTGACAGCACACGGGAAACACAATTCCGCAGGTTTCGCTTTGCAGATTATACATGGAAAGCCGCAGCATTTCGTAAACAGGAAGGATTTCAGCTTCAGTCAGTCTCTCTGCCAGAAGTCTGGCTACTGCAAGAGAGTTGCCGGTTCCGCTGAAATAAATAACCGTATTCTTCATGAAGTATTGAAACCTTTGAAAAATGCCGTTTTGCCGTCACACGTGCCCTTTAGGGTATTCCCGCGAACAGACTGTGTCGCAATCCTTGTTCGTCATTACGAGCCGCCTCTCAGGCGGCGTGGTAATCTCATGAATACATGAGCTTATGAGATTGCTTCGGTCGCTCTGCTCCCTCGCAATGACACGAAGGTAATTATGCAAAGCTCTCGTATTCTTATAAACCGGTGATCCACTCGTGAAACAGGCCGACATAGTTTTTAAGAACCCACTTTGTTGCCTGGCGGTCCATCCACCACCGGGCAGGGTCATACACGCCTGGCAATACGGCGATAATGCCGACCGGTGTTTCAGGAAGCAGTGCGCGGCGATGCACGAGCCATGTTTTGCGTGCATGGGTGGCCGGCGCCATGACGTTCACTCCTTTTGATGTGATGCCCCCCCGACGGAGCGCGTCGCGCACTCCACGGGCCATGGTGGCGCTGCGATGATTGTCTGTCATCGGAGCAATGCATTCCATGATCCGGTCTTCAGGGATGCCAAGGGAGATCATGTAATCGGAAACGGAGGTCTTTGTGCCGTCTTTTGGTTTTTCCCCCGGCCCGACATCTCCGCTTAAGCTGCTGATCAACAGGTGCTGATAGTTTCCTTGCCGGAACTCTTTTACGGCTGCGTGTCCCACAACGTCAGCCGACCATCCTTCCACCACCAGGATGTCTGCATGAGCGACGCGGCTGGTTACCGCAAGAAAACGATGCGCGTTTACAAGAAAGGCCGCCAGCAAAAGAACAAGGACCAGAAACAACAAAATCCAGCGTTTCCATCCTGACAACGTGGCCGGCCCGGATGCAGATGAATTCATGGAAGATGCTCCAGAATGATTCTGGCAACTTCAGACACATTGGGTTCGTCCAGCATGTTCTGACGGAATTCCGGGACTTCGTGAACGTGAAGTTCTCCGGTGAGCAGATTGCTCCATCCGAGCAGGGGATCCGGTACCAACCCAAGCGGTTGTTTTTGGGCCCGAAGGAAGAGAACTTTCCCATCATACGGTTTTGGACGGTAGCGTGCCCATGCGCGATCATTGGCGTCGGCTATTTGTTCAAGATGGTAAACCAGAGAGTGCTTGCGGATCCGGAAAGGCGATCCTTCGGGAAAGCGGTCCAGCATGATTTCTATCTTGTTCTGGGTCAGGTCGCGTATTCTTTCGGCCCTCATGATGAGGCGCTGAATTTTTTTTCTGAAAGGCTGTCCGGAAAGCTCTGACCACTCCAACGCGGCGCGATCTCTGAGCGAATACCAGATGCGCTGAACCTTTGTAATGCCGGGAACGTAGATATTAAAAAGGTGTGTGGCGGAGTTGATCAGCACGAGAATCTTTACTTCCTCGTTGTCCGCGCGCAGCAGATGCGCGAGTTCCAGGGAGAGGTAGCCGCCGAAACAGTACCCGCCCAGGTAATAAGGCCCTCTGGGCTGGACGCCGCGGATCACGTCCAGGTATTCACGGGCCATTTCCTCAACGTCCTGTTCCTCAATGGGAGAGCCGTCCAGACCCCGGCATTGAATCGCGTAAACCGGCCGGTTCTCCTTCAGCAGATTGGCCAGGGGGTGGTATTCGAGAATGTTTCCGCCATGACTGTGCATCAGGAAAAAAGGTGTTTTCGAGCCCTTGGTGTTGAGCGGCACAAGATAAGAGGT
>CAZDYR010000582.1:0-267 GCA_964509625.1 uncultured Smithella sp.
GTCATTGAAAAGGTCATCTCGATACAGAGGCCTTACTGGAATGTATTTTAGGAGGTTGTTTTGAAATTAAGCATATCGGATGTAGAATATGTCGCAAAACTGGCGCGACTGGAAGTAACAGATGCGGAAAAAGAAAAGTTTACCGCGCAGCTCAATGACATTCTGCTGTACATCGACAAACTCAATGAACTGGACACCAAAGGCGTTGCACCGATGACCCACGCAATTGCCGTCACCAACGCCTTCCGCGAAGACCGGGTTATGGAA
>CAZDYR010000582.1:277-1952 GCA_964509625.1 uncultured Smithella sp.
ATCTCTGGGAACGCAAAGAGCGCTGGCCAATGCGCCGGACGCGCGCGGCGAGTTCTTCCGTGTACCCAAAGTCATCGACTGATTTGTTCAATTACGTCCAGATTTTCCCGGAAATGAACATATTTGTATAAAAGAATTTGAGGAGTTTATGGAGCTATTTCAGTTGACCATTCATGAGTTGCAAGGAAAAATTCGAAGGGGCGAAGTGTCCGCTGCACAGATTGCCGAGACTGTTTTTTCCCGCATCGACACGGTGGAGGAGAGAGTTCATTCCTATATCCGCCTGATGAAAGATGAAGCCCTGGCCCAAGCGGCGGCAGCCGATCAAAACATCAAAAAAGGCGATCTTCAACCTTTAACAGGCATCCCCATCGCCCTCAAGGACATCGTCTGCACAAAAGGCATTCTAACAACGTGCGGCTCGCACATTTTGCATAACTTTGTCCCTCCCTACAACGCGACGGTGGTGGAAAAGCTTGCTGCGGCAGGCGCGGTGTTTGTGGGCAAAACCAATATGGATGAGTTTGCCATGGGGTCATCCACCGAAACGTCGTATTTCGGCCCAACGCTCAATCCCTGGGACCTGACCCGTATTCCCGGCGGATCCAGCGGCGGCTCGGCCACGGCAGTGGCGGCTGACGAATGCATTGCCTCCATCGGATCCGACACAGGCGGTTCGATTCGTCAGCCGGCGGCGCTGTGTGGTATTGTCGGCATGAAGCCCACCTACGGACGGGTTTCGCGATTTGGCCTGATAGCCTTCGCGTCGTCTTTGGATCAGATCGGCCCCTTTACCAAAGACGTGGAAGACTGCGCCATCATGATGAATGTCCTGGCCGGGTACGATCCGAAGGAATCGACATCGGTGAAGGCGGATGTTCCCGACTACTGTCAGTTTTTGGGCCGCGACATCAAAGGCTGGAAAATTGGAATCCCCAAAGAATATTTTATCGAAGGGATCGATCCGGAGGTTTCCACCGCCGTCAAAAAGAGCATAGAAGTGGTTGAAAAATGCGGCGGTCAATGCGTCGATATAACGCTTCCCCACACACAGTACTGCGTGGCGGTATACTATATTATAGCACCCGCCGAGGCGTCGTCCAACCTGGCTCGCTATGACGGCGTTAAATACGGCTTCCGGACGGGAGACCCGCGCGACCTGGCGGAAATGTACTTCAAAACCCGCATGCAGGGTTTTGGAGCCGAAGTGAAACGCCGTATCATGATCGGAACATATTCTCTTTCCGCCGGCTATTATGACGCCTATTACGGCAAAGCGTCCCAAGTGAGGGCTCTCATCCGGCGTGACTTTGATGACGCCTTCAGTAAATGCGACATCATCCTCACACCCACCACGCCGACACCCGCTTTTAAGCTGGGCGAGAAAACCGATGATCCGCTGCAAATGTATCTGTCCGATATTTTCACCATCTCCACCAACTTGGCAGGAATCCCTGGCATCTCTGTACCGTGCGGATATTCTTCATCCGGATTGCCTATCGGCGTCCAATTCCTGGCCAGTCATTTTGAAGAAGCAAAATTACTTCAGTTTGCCTCGGCGTATGAAAAAAGCGCCGCCATTGAAAAAAGGAGGCCTGCGTTATAATGGATTTTGAAACCGTCATCGGGCTGGAAGTTCACGCCCAAATGTTAACGAACACAAAAATATTCTGCA
>CAZDYR010000583.1:0-1951 GCA_964509625.1 uncultured Smithella sp.
GAGTTTTTCCTGAGCGATACGGGCGCCGTCAATCAGGAAGTAACCGACAACGACGTCACCGAAGATTTCCAGGAACTTGCAGGCGTTGTAAATCGGTGCCAGAAAATCTCCGCCTTTGCCTGCTGCGGCAAAAAACATGGTCAGGTCGATGAGCGCGTTGGAGGCTTCTTCCAGGGTGGCGACGGCTTTGGCCAGTTCGGGAATCTTCTTGGCTTTGGCAATGCCCTGCTGAATCAGGCCGGCCATGTTCATGACATTCGCGCCCTTGCGCTGGCCCAGCTTGCGGCCGACGAGGTCGAGGGACTGAATGCCGTTGGTGCCTTCATAAATACAGGCAATCTTTTCGTCACGGACAAACTGTTCCACCGGATACTCGGCGCAGAAACCGTAACCGCCGTAAATATCCATTGCCATCGAGCAGACCAGGAAGCCTTTATCGGTGTTGTATGCCTTGATAATCGGGGTCAGAAGCTCAACATATCCTTCCCAGTCGGCTTTTTCTTGTTCCGTCTTGGAAATCGCGCTCATGTCGATGCAGTACGCGCAGAAATAACTCAAGGAGCGCATGCCTTCCACGAGGGACTTCATGTACATCAGTTTTTTACGGATATCGGGATGCTGAATGATGGGAACCGCCTTTGCGGCCGGGTTTTTCATTTCCCAGACCGGCGTGCCCTGAATACGCTCTTTAGCATAGGATACGGCGTGCTGGAAAGCGGCGGAAGAGAGGCAAAGCCCCTGGAAGCCGATGCCCAGGCGCGCTTCGTTCATCATCATGAACATGACCTTCATGCCCGTGCGTTCCTCGCCGAGCAGTTCGCCGATGCACTGTCCGTCTTCGCCGAAATTGAGCGTACAGGTGGCGTTGCCGTGGATGCCCATCTTGTGTTCCACACCGCCGCATTTCACATCATTGGGTTCACCCAGGGATCCGTCGTCATTGACGCGGATTTTGGGGACGATGAAGATGGAGATGCCCTTGGTGCCGGCAGGATCGCCTTCGATGCGGGCCAGAACGGGATGGATAATGTTGGGAGCCAGATCATGATCGCCCGCCGAAATGAAGCACTTGGTTCCGGTGATCAGGAACTTTCCGTCGGGAAGACGTTTGGCCGTGGTTTTCAAAGCGCCGACGTCGGAGCCGGCGCCCGGCTCGGTCAGGCACATCGTACCGGTCCATTCGCCCGCGAACATTTTTTCCATGTATTTCTTTTTCTGTTCTTCGGTGCCGTAGTTGTTGATCATGTTGGCGGCGCCGTGGGTCAGGCCGGGGTACATGCAAAATGCGTAGTTGGCCGCAGAGATGGTTTCCACAACGGAGAATCCGGCCAGATGGGGCAGACCCTGGCCGCCGACATCGGGGGAATCCATGGGGTTGATCCAGCCGCCTTCCACGTACTTCTTCCAGGGTTCACGGAAGCACTTCGGAACAGTGACTTTGCCGTCTTTGTAATGACATCCTTCTTCATCGCTCTCTTTGAGCGTCGGGAAGACGATGTTGACTGCCAACTTTTGAGCTTCGTTCAGGATCATCTGAACGTCATCTCTGGAATAACCTCCGTAGGCTTCTGACTCGAAGATTTTTTCCATTCCCAGTTGTTCAAAAATGACAAACTGCTGATCGCGAGTGTTGACTAATAAATTACCCATACCTGACTCCCTTCTTTAGTGATGTGATATTTCAAACGTATAAAACGTCCGTTGCGCCATAATCGTTGCTTTTTCATTCCGGCCTGATGTGTTGATTGTCCCGGCCGTTTCAATCAAACAAAAGAGGTGTTCATGACATCAAAAGAATTCGACCATCTTCTGAATTATCCGGTGCATATCCGTTTTGGATCACGCTCAGTGACTATAATTCCAAATTTGACCGAAAGTCAACAAAAATAATGTGGATTTCTACGATGTGTCTATTCCGGGAAGGCTGCCGGGGAATTTTATCGGGTTCGCT
>CAZDYR010000584.1:0-1950 GCA_964509625.1 uncultured Smithella sp.
TATAAGTTCCTTTGCTGGATGCTGGCTTCAACTTGATGATAATTTCCAAAAGCGCATTCACATTTTCGCTTAATTTATCAGCACCAAAAGAAATTTTACCAACCGGCGAATGAACGATACCCGCTTTTTCCACGCGGAATTCGACTTTACCGGCTTTAAGCTCCTTCACGGCATTGGTAATATCAAACGTTACCGTTCCAACTTTGGGATTGGGCATCAACCCGCGTGGACCTAAAATTTTAGCAATCTTGCCCACGGAACCCATCATATCCGGTGTAGCAATCACGCGATCAAAGTCCAACCAGCCGCCCTTTATTTTTTCAATGATTTCATCGTTGCCGACTAAATCCGCTCCGGCTTCCAGCGCTTCTTTTTCTTTATCGCCCTTGGCAAAAACCAGAACGCGCACCGTTTTGCCCAGGCCATTGGGAAGAACAACACTGCCCCGAACCATCTGATCGGCATGAGCCGGGTTAACACCTAAACGAACCGCCGCATCAACTGTCTCGTCAAATTTGGCCCCAGCCATCGATACAATCATTTCCGTAGCCTCTTTCAGCGTGTAACGCTTGGTCGGCTCAACCTTAGCTTTTGCTGCTAAAATGCGCTTGCCTCGTCTTAACATGATAAAACCTCGTCTTTATTAACCTGCTATTTCTATTCCCATTGACCTTGCCGTACCGGCAATAATCTTGACCGCGCCTTCGATATTGACGGCGTTCAAATCATTAAATTTTAACTGAGCAATGTCCTGAACCTGCTTGGCCGTGACAGTGCCCACCTTTTCTCTTTTAGGATCCGCAGCACCCTTGGCGACTTTCGCAGCCTGTTTGAGCAAGACGGAAGCCGGCGGTGTCTTGGTGATAAATGTGAATGACCTGTCGGCATAAACGGTGATGACAACAGGAATAATCATGCCTTCCTGACTTTGTGTCATCGCATTATAGGCTTTACAAAACTCCATGATATTGACACCGTGTTGTCCAAGCGCCGGTCCGATCGGGGGCGAAGGTGTCGCCTTTCCCGCCTTAATCTGCAATTTAATGTTCGCAATAACTTTTTTTGCCATAAGAATCACCTGATCTATAAAAAATTTATTAGGCTTTAATCCTGCGCCTTGAAATCATTTTTTCTACTGTCCCTGGGTCACCTGGATGAAATCCAGTTCCACAGGCGTCGGACGTCCAAAAATGCTGACGATCACTCTGAGTTTGCTTTTTTCCGGTCTGACTTCATCAATGACACCGTCGAAATTGGTAAAGGGCCCGTCAATGATTTTAACATGATCGCCCACATCAAATTTGAATTTGGGTTTCGGTTTAAGTGTCCCTTCATCAATTCTGACTTTTAGATTTTCAACATCCTTATCCGGAATCGGCGACGGTTTATCTTTACTGCCTATAAAACCGGTTACTTTCGGCGTGTTTTTGACGATATGCCAGTTTTCATCGCTCATTTCCATACGAACCAGAATGTATCCCGGGAAAAATTTGCGTTTGGACGTCTTCTTTTCCCCCGAGATCAATTCCACAACATCTTCTTCCGGAATCAAAATATCGGAAAAACAGGCTTGTGCGCCAGCCAGTTCAATTCTTTCCTGAAGGCTCATTTTAACCTTATTTTCGAATCCCGAATAAGTATGTACGACGTACCATTTAAAAGCCATGAAGTTAACCTAATATCCACTTAACTATTTTTGACAGTGCAAAGTCAACAATTCCCAAATAGATCGCCATAATCGCAACGATAACCATCACAACCGCCGTTGAGGCCAGGGTTTGCTTGCGTGTCGGCCAGGTGACTTTTTTCAGTTCGGCCTTGGCCTGGGAGAGAAACTGTAAAGCTTTGTTCACGATCAACTTAATTTTTTCCATGTTGTCAGCCCTTTTGCGGGAAAAACTGGCAGGCCAGGAGGGACTTGAACCCCCAGCATCCGGATTTGGAGTCCGG
>CAZDYR010000585.1:0-1946 GCA_964509625.1 uncultured Smithella sp.
GGGCATCCACGAACCCTTTTCGTTCACGCCCTTTCTCATCCAGGGCCACGTATTCAAAAACACTCATCCGCCCGGTCTCCGCGATAAAACAGTTGTATTCATGGACAGGGTTTAACACACTTCAATTTACGATTCAACGCGTTATGCAGCCTCCAGACTCACGCCGGGACGGGCTTTGCTTACTTCATTTTCCGGATGCGGACTTCGATTCCCTTTTCGTCTTTGAGCAACGCGACAAGATCCGCCGTATTCGTCTCTCCAAAATGATACGGGTAAAGCACCTTCGGCCTGAAGGCTCTTGCCGCATCGGCGACCATTTCCGGCGTCATGGTGTAAGGCAGGTTCATGGGCAGAAATGCGATATCGATATATTTGATCTGCTTCATTTCCGGAATGTTTTCCGTGTCCCCCGCCAGGTAGACGCGCGTCTCGCCAAACGTCACAATGTAGCCGTTGCCGACCCCCCTGGGATGGAAAGGCTTGCCCGGCGCGCTCATATGCCGGATGTTGTATGCGGGAACCGCTTCAATTTTTAAACCGTCCACCGTCTGCGTGTCGCCGTTTTTCATGACCACGGTGCCGGGCACCTGTCCGGCCACGTCCGCATTGCCGACAATTTTTGTGCCGCCCGTTTTAATGGCGTTGATGGCTTTCAGATCCAGATGATCATAATGGTCGTGCGTGATCAGAATGATGTCCGCTTTGGGCAGTTTGGCGTAATCGGCTTCCGAAGACACGGAATCGACGTGGATGGTTTTCCCGCCGCAGGTCATCATCAGCGAGGCATGCCCCAGGAAGCTGACGACGAGATCCCCTTTCGATGTTTTCATGGTATCGGATTCCATTTTTTCCTCCTTACCGTCATGCGTTTTTTGGCTTTTCAGTCGGATGTTATCACAGGCGCGTCAGACGCGCCACCGTGTTCATGTAGCGGGCGCTGATCTCGTCGGCGGGTTCCACGCCCAGACACTTCAAATAGGACCGGACAAACCCCTTTAAGAAAACCGGCGCCGGCAGACGCGCGGTGTTGTCTTCTTCGATGCTGCGCAAATGGTCAAGGCGCACCCGGGTTTCCTGGGATATTTGCTCGATGAGCACGTTCAGTTCGGTACGGATTTTTTTCAGGTCTGCGCCGCAGATGTCCTCTTGATTCAGGATCGCGCTGATGTCCGCGCTTTGACGGATTTTATTTTTCAAGTCTTCGTTCTCCACCGAAGCCGTCTTAGCGCCGCCAACGCGGTTAAAGTCGAAAATGCTGACCGGTTTTTTTTCAGCGGGCTTTGTCTCTTCTTCGGACCGAATCTCGCCCTGGCGGACCAATTCGTCATCGTAGGCTTTCCGGGTGTGCTCGTTAATCAGCGTGGTGTAGGCTTTTTCAATAAGCGCCAGGATATCGCGTCTTTCGTCCTCGGAAAAAAAAGAATAGCTGGCCAGCGCTCCGGGCTTGTACATCTGCACGGCGGCGTTATAGGCGTGGCGAATTTCGAAAAACGGCGCATCGGGCTTGATGTCCAGCATGTCATAGTAATTCAGCTCGGAAAATTTCTTCTTCACCTTCACACCGCTCCATCCGCGCTCCCCGACTTTTCCGATACGGGACGCAGCATTTTATACGTACTGAAAGACCAGCTGCCTTCCAGCCGTCTGAACCATCTGTTTGCCCAGGGCGCGCAAATCGCAGGCTGTTTTCGTGTAGGAATAGCGCTCCAGAAACGCCACCTGCTGACACACGGCATCGTGAACGTGATCGTCATACGCAACATTGCCCGCGAAATCAATATGAAGCCCCAGATGCTTTTCAACCATCCGGCAGATCTGCGCGCCCAGCGCGGCGTTGTCATGTTTGCGCACCTGATTGATAATGAGTTTGAACCGAAAGGCGCCGAAATCATCCAAAAGCTCCCGGTAGGATTCCGGATGCATCCGGTGGATGACCTGCATCATGC
>CAZDYR010000586.1:0-1936 GCA_964509625.1 uncultured Smithella sp.
CTTTTTCGGTAATCGGCAGAATGCGGAAAGAAACATCGCGCAGGACTTCGACAAACACACCGCCCAGACCGAACATGATCAGGGGGCCGAAGCCGGGATCGCGCGTCACGCCGATGATGGCTTCGATGCCCGATTTGGCCATGCGCTGCACCGCGACGCCTTCGATATGCTGGTATTTGAATGTTTCCATGATATCGCGATAAGCTTTGCGCACTTCTTCGGCGGAGGTCAGATTGAGCCTGACGCCGCCCGCGTCGGTCTTGTGAACCACATCCGGCGATACGATTTTCATCACCGCAGGGAAGCCGATCTTATCACAGATGGCCAGCGCTTCATCCTCGGAGCGGGCAACCAGATAACCCGTGGTTGCGATGCCGATGCCCTCCAGGATTTCCTTGCTTTCGTGTTCCATCAGGTAGCTGCGGTTGTCCCGGACAGCCTGGTGAATCACTTCGGCCAGTTCATCTTTCAGAATTCTGCCGGGCGCGGGTGGCGGTATCTTTCGCGCCATCCGTGTTCCCGATGCGCCCTGTTTTGATGCTGAGAATGCCTGTTGTCCCATAATGCCCTCCTCCATAGACTTACATTCTGTTCCGACGTTCCCAAACGACGGAATGTTCGACCCGGATAAAGGGTTAACACACGAATATAAAAGATCATATCGGCAGAGGGCTGATTTCCGTGTCGGAACGACGAGGAAGCGTTTGCAGGATTTTGACCGACAGGATGTCGGCGGCGCGCGCCGGTTTTAATTGATGAGTTTGTTATGGACGGCGTAAAGCGTGAGTTCGGCGTTCTTTTTCATTCCCATCTTTTCCATGATGCGGGTGCGATAAGTGCTGATGGTTTTGATGCTCAGACACAGCTCGGCCGCGATGTCGGTCACGGATTTGCCGCCCGCCAGCATCAGCATCACCTGGTGCTCGCGGTCGGATAGCCTTTCATGGGGCAGCTTTTGCGTGTCGATATCCAGTTCGTCGGCCAGTTTTTCAGCCAGCGACGCGGTGACGTATTTTCCGCCCTGGGCCACCTTGCGGATCGCGCCGATCAGTTCCTGCGGGGCGCTCGCCTTGGTCAGATAACCCGACGCGCCCGCGCGCAGCGCGCGCACCGCGTATTGTTCCTCGGGGTGCATGCTTAAGATCAGGACGGCCAGTTTCGGCCGCTGGGCTTTGATGTCGGACAGAATCTCCAGACCGCTTCGTCCCGGCATGGAGATATCCAGGAGAATGACATCGTATTCATATTTTAAAACCTTGTCCAGCGTTTCCGCGCCGTTTTGCGCTTCATCCTTGACGAGGATATCCCGGACATCCGCCAGAATTTGTATCACACCCTGACGCACGACGGCGTGATCATCGGCAACCAGTATGCGTATCATGCTTGTTTTCTCCTTTACTTGAGCGGGATGATAACCCGCACTGTTGTTCCGGACGGTTTGGCGTTGCGGACATGGATCGTACCGCCCCACAGATGGGCCCGTTCGCGCATGCCGATCATGCCGAAGGAATGGGGGTCATCGATCTGCCATTGCGTGATGCCTATGCCGTTATCCGTCACCTCGAGGCTTAGTTCTTTTTCATTTCCCGTGAGGGTTACCCGGCAGAGCGAGGCCCGGGCGTGCCTCGCGATATTGGTGAGGGTTTCCTGAAAAATACGAAAGACGGCTGTGGCCAGCTCCCGGTCGATGCCGGCGTTTGCGCACCGGATGAGCGCCTGGCAGCGGATGCCGGAACGTTTTTGAAAATCGGCGGCCTGCCATTCGATGGCCGAAGGCAGTCCCAGGTCATCGAGCAGGCTGGGGCGCAGCTCGGTCGTAATGTTGTGAACGCTTTCAATGGTGGCGTCAACCAGGCCCGACATGCTTTGCGTCTTTTCCCGGATGGCCTGACTGCTGGAAGGCAGGCGGTTTAAAAGCCAGGACAGATCCATCTGC
>CAZDYR010000587.1:0-1933 GCA_964509625.1 uncultured Smithella sp.
TGGGCTCGGAGATGTGTATAAGAGACAGAGATAAGAATAATAAAGCAACAATAAAAGAAATTAATGCAGCGGCAAAATCAAATAATCAAATATTTTTGATGGTTGAACCGCAAGAAATAAAGAATGGTCCTAATAAAGGGAAGTTGCTTATGTCAAATGATGGATTGCAGATTATGAAAGTGGAATATACTGTTAATCCAAATAATATCGGCACGGAAACCGTTACTTTTCTTTCACTAAGCTGCGGCGACTCTTGTTATTTTACATTTATCAATAGAGAAGGAAAAGAGGAATCATATTATGCAACAAATTTTTATGGCTCTTCTAAACTTGAGAATGATTCATCTTATAAGGGTAGAAGAATTAAGATAACATGGATGAAAACAGGACAGCCTAACGATGAAATAAAAAGAGGGGTTATTGCTGCAGAGATAGATAGACATGCATGGTGAAAAAAGGTAGTGTCAACAATCTTTCGCACTTTTTGTTTTAACCCAACAATCCGTTAATCGGTAAGCCAAGCGCGGGGAGCCACCATAGCTCCCAAAGCGCTTGGCGTTTATGCCATCTCCGCCGCGTTTTCTGTCAATCTACCCATATTCAGATATTGCCATGTACCCCATTTTGTGCCGGAAACATGCCGGAGCCTGGCCGCCACCAGCATCAAAGCCGATTGGCCGTCCGGGAACGCTCCGACAACCCGTGTCCTTCTTCTGATCTCCCGCATAAGCCTTTCCAAGGGGTTGTTGGTGCGTATCGAGCGCCAATGCTGACTCGGAAAGTCATAATAGCTCAAGGTCTCTTTTGCACCTTCTTCTACGATCTTGGCGGCATTCGATAGTTTCATGCCTTTGAGTTTCTTCGTGACAGCGGTTATTTTCTCTTCAGCTGCCTGGCGATCCTCCTGAGCATGAATCGCCTTGAGCATGGCCGCAACCTCTTTGACTCTTCCTTTCGGAACGGCGGTAAACACATTCCGGTAAAAGTGCACAACGCATCGCTGCCATTGGGCTTCCGGGTAGAAATCAGCCAGCGATTCCACCAGCCCCAAACATTTGTCGCTGACAAATAGTTTTACGCCCTGAAGACCGCGACTCTTCAAGTACCGTAAAAATCTCGTCCAGCTCTCTTTATCCTCTTTCGCGCCTTCCTGTACCCCCAAAACATGACGGTAGCCGTCTTGATCCACTCCAATGGCCGCAAGAATGCTCACATTCTTCACTTCACCAGCCCAGCAACGCTTCAGCCAGATTCCGTCCAGAAAGACATAGGTATATTCCCCTTCGATCGGCTCGTGGATCCATTGCTCGATCCGGTCATAAACCTTTTTATTCAGATTGGATACTGTCCCCGGACTAACCCTTGTCCCCCATAACGCCTCGGTGATGTCTTCAACCCGTCTTACCGATACCCCCGCCAGATACATCTCAATCAACGCTTCTTCCACCGAACTTTCCCTGCGTCTGTATCTTTCGATAATCGCCGTTTCAAAACTTAACGTGCGTAATTTGGGAACCTGCAGTTCAACCTGACCAGCTTTGGTATCTAATTTCCGCTTATAATGCCCCGCACGTGTATCCTGACGCTTCTGGGTCCGCTCATACCGACCTGCCTGGCACAGTCGATCCGCTTCCGCGTCCAGCATTGCATTTAATGTCTCCTCTACGGTCCCCCGTACAATCGTATCCAAATGTTTGGTCAGCTGCTCCTGTTCGATCCGGATAATCTGCCCTGCTTTTCTCTCTTTGCTTTCCCTTAATGATTTGCTATTCTCCATGCGTAGCCCTCCTGACGGTATTAGTTTTTGTCCTTGACCAACAAAACCTCTTACCAGATTGAGGGCTACTTCTCAAAATGTGCGAAAAATATTATACGTTATCTTTGTTCATCAGGATGAACCTTATTTTGTCTCTGCAAAATACGCTTTCGTATT
>CAZDYR010000588.1:0-1929 GCA_964509625.1 uncultured Smithella sp.
GGCCGGTCGCCGCACCTGGGATTTATTTAGACTCAAAGCGCCCGTCTGGGGTGCGGTGAATCTCAAAATCGCCATCGCGCGGTTCGCGCGGACGCTGGCGACGCTTCTGCAAAGCGGCGTGCCACTTCTGGCGGCCATGGAAATCGTCCGCAACGTGGTCAACAATATTTACATCGGCGAGACCATTGCCCAGGCGGCCCGGGACGTGGAAGAAGGTCAGCCGCTGGCCGCGCCGCTGGCCGCGAGCGGCCTCTTTCCGCCGATGGTGACGGAAATGATCGCCGTCGGGGAGCAGACCGGCTCTCTGGAAAAAATGCTCAACCGCATTGCCGCGTCTTATGAATCGGAAGCGCAGTCGGATGTCATGGTGATGACGTCTCTGCTGGAACCGTTGATGATCCTGGTGATGGGCCTGATTGTCGGTTTTATTGTTTTTTCGATATTGCTGCCGATTTTTGAAATGAACCAGCTGGTGAAGTGACGGCTTTGTAAAAACGTCATATACTGCGTTGCGCTTCGCATCTCGTCGCTGCGGCCTACAGTAAGTGCGCCTCGCTCCTCGAGACTCACGCGCCTTGTCTGTGACGCTTTTACAAAGTCGTCAAAATAAAATTTATAGCAAATGGAGTCAGTTTACGTATTAAACGATCAAAGTATGGGATACAGGGGAAAGAGATGAAAACGAATAAAGATGATAAAAGAAGGCAGGCGGGTTTTACGCTGATCGAACTGATGGTGGTCATCGTCATTTTGGGGCTCCTGGCGGGATTGATTTTGCCGCGCTTTATCGGACAGTCCGACACGGCCAAGCAGCAGGCGGCCCGGACGCAGATGGCGCTTCTGGAAAGCGCGCTCAAACTTTATAAACTCGATAACGGCAGCTATCCGACAACGGAACAGGGCCTGAAAGCGCTGGTCGAGCCGCCCACCGTGGGCAACCTGCCCAAAAGCTGGCGCAAGGGAGGCTATCTGGAAAAGGGGAAGGTGCCCAAAGATCCCTGGAAGAATGAATTTGTTTATGTCTCTCCCGGCAGCCACAGTGATTTTGATATAACGTCTCTGGGGGCTGACGGCGAAGCAGGCGGCGAAGATGTTGATAAGGACATCAATAACTGGGACGCGGAGTAACCGGAAGGGCTGATGGTGTACGCCACAGATCGCCTGCCCCACCGGAAGACGGGGAAAGATGAAACAGAGCACAGCAGTCGGACTTCGTGTGACCCTGACCTTCAGGCAATTGACAAAGAATGCCGGATTCACCCTGATCGAGCTCTTGATCGTGATCGCGCTCATCGGTGTTACCCTGGCTCTGGCGGTGCCGACGACGCGGGAAGCGCTCACGGTCAACAGCCTCAAGAAAGCGTCCCGGCTGCTGATCGGTTTGGAGCGGCAGCTGCGCGCCGAAGCCGTTCGCGATCAGGCCGATTATATTCTTGTCTTGAATATTCCCGAAGTCAGCTATCATGTCATCACGGCCGATATGACGCCGGAAAAGCTGCTGGAGGTTGAGAAAAGAGCCAAAAAGCTGCCGGACGGGGTTGCCATTCAGGATATCGTCAAACAGAACAACGAGAAGATCACGGAGGGCAAAGTTGAAATTAAATTCGGAAAAAACAATATCAGCCCGCCGCTGGTCGTTCATCTGGCCGAGGAAGAAGACCGTATGACGCTGGTCGTCAATCCCTTCCTGGGCGTGACGGCCGTGTATGACCACTATGCCGATATCTCGGTGGATGACGGTCTGGGCCGTGACACGGCAAAGTAATCGGGAGGACGCATGCGAAAACAGGATGCCGGTTTCACGCTTCTCGAAGTCATGGTTGCCATGTCTATTCTGGCCATCGGGCTGGTGGCTGTTTTGCAGATGCAATCGCAGAGCATTTCCATGTCCACCGAGGCGCGCTTCCTGACCACGGCATCGCTTCTGGC
>CAZDYR010000589.1:0-1927 GCA_964509625.1 uncultured Smithella sp.
GCTGGTCAATGGTTCTGCGTGACGTTACCTACCCGAGCAAGGATTTTCTTAACCGTCACGGCATAAAAGCCGGCAGCCGCATCCCCTGCATCATGAACGTCATCACAAAGGGAACGTGCACACCGGTTCTTTTTGATTTTCCCACGATCGGCCGGAAACGCGACCCCTGATCAGCATCCTTTCCACTGTCACCGTCCAAGGATCATGCCCGGTCACGGCCCATCGGGATGTCAGGCCCTGCTGAAAGGGATCTCGATCTTGTACACACCGCCGGCCAGAACCGTCTGCACGGGGAACGGCGCCTTCTCGTACACTTTAATCATGGCCTTGTTGTTTTCCAGGACGTCTGCCCGGAACCCGGCAATGCCTTCTTCGCGGGCGGTCCGAATCAGGAGGTTGAGAAGATACGTGGAAATGCCTTTCCCCTGATACTGTTCATCCACAATGAAAGCGGTATCGGCAAAAGCGTCTTCCTTGGACCGGACAAACCGTCCCTCGCCGATAATCTTTTCAACGCCGAACTCGTCGATAATCGCCACAATGGACATGGTGTAGCGGTAATCGACATTGACATATTCCTGCATTTTTTTATGCGGCATGGTCTTGATCGGGCTGAAATAACGGTAATACACGGACTGATCGGAGAACCGGTAAAACAGACGGCGCATTTCCTCTTCATCGGAGGGCTTGATCGCGCGGAACCGAACCGTCAGATTTTCCTTGAACTGATGCGTATAGGCGATTTTATCCGGGTAGAGATGGCCGGACTCGGCAAAATAAATCTGATCCGTGTAAATCATCTTGGCTTCTTTGGCCTGGCGGACCAGTTCGCCCCGGTCATCGGGATGCGCGATTTCAATGAGCGACAGCGCCCGCTCGCGTAGCGTCTTGCCCATTAAAAAGGCCACGCCGTATTCGGTAGCCACAACGTCCATGGATTCCCGATTGGTAAACTGAAAAGGATATTTATCCACTGACATCAGAATGTTCGGCTGCCCCCTGCGGTTGCGGCTGGGCAGAGCGAAAATGGTCCGGCCGTTTTTCGAAAGCGACGCTCCCCAAAACAATTCCTGAACATTGCCGGGGCCGGCCGTTACATTTCCTTTGCCGGTATGCAGCGCCACATCCCCGGTCAGATCCACTTTCCGGGCCGGAAACACGGCCACCATATTCTCGTTGAGGCCAATGGTCCGGGGATCCATGACAATGTCCTGCGGCTGAAATTCCACCAGCGCGTTCAGGTCCAGCCAGTCCATCAGCGTCTTGGTTCCGATGACGTAGGACGCGCAGGATTTGCCGCGAAAGACTCTCTTGAAGCGGTTGGTTACGGCGCCGCTTTTCACCAGCTCCATCAGCGCATCCGTAAAGAAAGGAGAATGCACACCCAGATTCTTTTTCGTGGCCAGCGTTTTGGCCAGGGCTTCATAAAGCGGTCCAAGACCGTAGGAAATACAATTGCCGTCCTGGACGATCGATGCGACATTGGCGGCGATTTTCAGGTAGACATCCTGCAACGGCCAGCGCTGCACATAATAGGGCGGTTCGGTCGCCTCGACCAGATAGTGAAAGTCATCCATATTCACCAGCGTGTCGCCCATCGTCCGCGGGATCTGAGCATTAATCTCGCCGACAACAATTTTGGCCGCTTCCATGGCCGCTCTTTCCACCGACGCCCCGACCAGGTAAGCATCGCCGGTCTCGTCAGGCGGCGTCACCTGGATGAAGGCAACGTCGATACTAATCGCACCGGTTTTAAACAGCCAGGGCACCTTGGAGAAACGGCTGGGAATCAGATCCACCCGACCCTGACTGATGGCGTCGGATGCGATCCATCCGGAAAAGAATGTCTTTAGACGGAACTTCCGCGCATAACGCTCGTCAATGGCAACCGCATCCCCCAGGCTCACCAGTTGAATCAGCTCCAGAT
>CAZDYR010000590.1:0-1915 GCA_964509625.1 uncultured Smithella sp.
AAAGCTTCGAATGGCGTTTTTTGCGGTTTATAGGGGCGCTTGGAAACCAGGGCGTCAAATACGTCCGCCACGGAGCAAATCCGGCCATATATATGGATGTCATCCCCCTTGATGCCGCGCGGATAACCTGAACCGTCGAACCGTTCATGGTGTTCCAGCACAATCAGCCGGTTTTCCTCGTCAATCTGTTTTGTTTCATACAGCAGCCTAAAACCCATGCCGGGATGCCTGCGCATGATGGTCATTTCTTCAGCGGTGAGTTTTCCCGGTTTGTTGATGATGGCGTCATCAATGTTGACCTTGCCCAGATCGTGAAGGAAAAAGCCGGCCCCCAGCGCATGCATATCGTGCCGGTCACTTTTTTTGAACAGTTCTTTTGCCAGCGAGACAGCCAGAACTCCGACATTGACCGAATGAATATACGTATTGTAGTCATATGAGTTGAGCTTCAGCAGCTGTCGATTCGTTTCATTATCGGAAAGGATCGTGTCTACCACGGGAGCGACACCGCTTTTGAAGTCAGCGATTTTTTCTCTGGACGGGTTCTGCCACAGACACTTCATCATATCCACGGAGTGATCCTGGATAACCTGCGCCTTCTTTTCGGGAGGTAGAGCCTTATCGGCCAGCGTTTCTTTTAATTGCTCCGATATATGTCTTATATCATTGGATAAATCTTTTTCCGGCTCCTCGATTTCCTCCAGGACCGATTCACTTGGCAGGCCCTTCGTTGCATCGATATTGACATCCGAAATTCCGTAGTCGATCAGCTTTTGAATTTGCTTCTGGGACGTGATCGTAAAACTGTTGCGCAGGAAAGGATGAGCGTGCCAGGAACTGGGGAGGTTGATATACATGCCGGGTTTGAGTTCTGTGATTTTTATTGTTTTGATCATGGCGGTGGTTTTCAGATTACCTCAGGCGAAAAGCAGAACGAATTTTTCAAATAAATCTTTTTGAAAGTGACTGAACATTTCTTCTTTCATGACTTTGAGCGCGGCAAACGGACCCAGGCCGTTGCGATAAGGCCGGTCTGAGTTGAGCGCATCGTATACATCCGCCAGGGAACAAAGACGGCCGTAGAGGTGAATGTCGTCTCCCTTCAGGCCCAGCGGGTAACCGCTGCCGTCATAACGCTCATAATGATGGAGCACAATGGTCCGGCATTCTTCGGTCAGCTGGTTGGTTTTGGTTAAAATGTCATAGCCGTATTCCGGATGTTTTTTCATCACGGCCATTTCCGCGTCGGTCAGAATGGCGGGTTTGTTGATAATGGCCGGATCGATATGTACTTTACCGAGATCGTGGAGGAAAAAAGCGGCTCCCAGCTCATACATGTCATGTCCGTTGGACCTGGCAAAAATTCGTTTGGCGATGGAAATGCCCAGTACACCAACGTTGACGGAGTGGACATAGGTACTGTAGTCGTGGGCTGTGATGTTGAGCAGACATTTATTGGTCGCGTCATTGGTCAGCACCAAATCCACAATTTTGGCAATACCTTTTTTCGCCTGGATGATACTTTCCACGGAGGGATCATCCATCAGGCGATTCATCATAACAATGGCATGCTGCTGAATGAGCCTAGCTTTTTTATCGGGTGGCAGTTTTTTGTCCGCGATGGACTCTTCCAATTCCCTCGGAATAACCGGGGCAGGCTCCCCGGAGGTTTGTTCTTCAGGTTTGGGTTTGCCGATTTCGGGCGGCCGGGCCACCGGGTGCCGCCTGCTTTTGGCGACGTTGATTTCTACTTCCTTTATTCCAGCTTTGATCATTTTATTGATCTGGTCCCGGGATTCGATTAAGAATTCGTTTTTTAAAAAAGGATGGGAGAACCATTTGTCAGGCAGGATGATATACATGCCTTTTTGAACATCCGTTACCTTAATTTTCTTATTCATAGGGTGTCCTGTAC
>CAZDYR010000591.1:0-1914 GCA_964509625.1 uncultured Smithella sp.
TTATTGCTGCCCCCGATCCGCTGTCAGATTTGTAACATCTTAACAAATCATGACATATAATCAATAAACGTTTTTATTCATGATATCGGCTGCTAACAAATGGTGAATATTGATCTATTCATTTTTTGCTCATTCGGGCCGATATACTTAAGAGATAGTGCTATAATAAAAACAATTGGTTTATTGGAAAGCATCAAAAGGTTTTCCTGTTTCATTCTTCTCCGCGTCATGAGGTTATGCTGTGAATAAGAGTATTCTGTGGTTTAAATGTATTGTTCTTCTGTTCGTATCTCTATTATCCATCTCATGCGGTCATGGTGGCGGTAACGGTCATAGCGGCGGTGTCCAGGCTTCCCGGCTGATGTATTTGCAGGCGGTAAGTGCTGATAGCGTTTATGTGATGGCGGAATCGCAAAATACGGACCCTCTGACCGTTCATTACGGTCTGACGGACTCGTACGGAAGCTCGGCAAGCACGGTAAGTACCATGACGACAACGGATGGGACATTCATCCACCGGATTCCCTTAACCGGGCTGGCACAGGATACCATTTATTATTACCGATTGGATTTCCAAAGCGCCGGCTTTAGAACGGCACCGTCCTCCGGTACGCCTTTCCGCTTTGCCTGGATGGCCGACTTTCAATCAAATTCAGACATCCATGACGCAATCGCATTATTGGTTCAGGCGGCATACCCCCGATTTTCTCTTTATGGGGGCGATCTCTGCGATGACGGAACATCCTACTCCAATTATAAAGAAAAATTTTTTCGTCCGAACCAGCAGGCACTGGCATCCCGGGTGCCGTTCTTCAACGCAACCGGCAATCATGAAAAATGGGAAATCAATACAAAGGCGTTTACCCAGGCGCCCCAATCGGCATCGGTCAACCAGGGATATTATTCATTTGATTACGGCGATCTTCATGTTGTGGTGATGAATTATATGGACCCGGATGGATACGCCCAGGGATCGCCTCAATATAACTTTATTGCCGCCGATCTGGCCGCGACGGCGAAGCCATGGAAAATTGTAACATGCCATTCACCTGCTTATGTTGCCGGAAGCCATGGGGAAAACGAAGAAATGATTGCACTGACAAAAAATGTTTTTGAACCGAATGGCGTTGACCTGGTGCTTTCCGGACACAATCATTTTTATCAGAGAAATTATGTCAACGGCATTTATCATTTGGTTATCAGTTCTGTCGGAGGTGATCTTCGCGACCCCGGTCCTGTGGGCGGCTACACGCAGGTATCTCTTAAAACGCACAGCTGGGCGATTTTTGATCTAGGTCCGACGACGCTGCAGATTCATGTTTTTGATGAAAAAGGAACAGAGATTGATGCTATGATACTTTCCAAATGACAGGAATAAGCTGAATTAAGCTTTTTCCGACATCTAGTCATTCAGGGCCGATTCTGAAAAAACCGACCCTGAATGACGTAAAGACAAATTACTTTCCCTTGAAGTTCGCCGGTCGCTTCTCCAGGAAGGCCATCACCGCTTCCTTGATATCGTCCGTCAGGAGCAGAGAAGCGTTTTTCTGAATGGCCATCGCCATCCCTTCATAAACATTCACATAGCGGCTGAAATTCAGCACTTCCTTGGTAGACTTGATACCCAGGGGTGCGTTGGCGGCAATCTGTGCCGCGAGCTTCTCGGCGGCGGACATGAGTCCCGACTGATCGGCATAGACATGATTGACAAGGCCCATCTTCTCCACGTCACGCGCGGTGTAGTTGGCCGCGGTGTATGCCATTTCGCGGGCAAAACCCTGGCCGACAATCATTGGCAGGCGCTGGAGAACGCCCATATCCGCGACGATGCCGATGTTGGCCTCTTTGAGGCAGAAAACCGCGTCTTCGGTGCACAGCCGGATGTCGCAGGCGGAAATCATATCGAGCCCGCCC
>CAZDYR010000592.1:0-300 GCA_964509625.1 uncultured Smithella sp.
GGATGTGAAGGCCTGGTGCATCCGGGGTGAACCGGTATTCAGAATTCATGAAATGTTCTTATTTCTTACCTTGATAGGTTTTGGCGAGGGCTTCCCGGTCGCCGTCGCTCATGCCGGCGATGTACCGGACCAGCTTTTTGCGTGATTCGATATCGTACTGAGTCGTGATCGCGATTTGTTCCATGATCGGTGATCCGCCTCCGTGATAGCCGCCCACCTTGGCAATCCCGCCTGAAGCGGAGCAGAGACTGTCGCCGATAAAGCGCCAAAGCTGGGCCTGGTCTTCGGCCGACATCCTGG
>CAZDYR010000592.1:310-1908 GCA_964509625.1 uncultured Smithella sp.
TCCGTTTGGTGTACCTCAGGAGAAGCTCGCCCGTTTCCGGGTTTAAGAAATCCTTCTCATGAGGGAACGTGGCGGGAACGCCTCCCGCAATGTCGCAGACGATTTCCGCCTCATGCCAGACGGCTTCACCGGTCAGGCAGCGGCCCACATTGCAGTAAATGGAATGCGGAATATAGGAGCCCGGTCCGAAAGGAACAAATCCGTAGCCGGGAACGTATAATTCCGGTTTTCCCAGATCGGAAGCGGTGTAACCGGCCGCATATCCCAGTTCGGTGACCATGATCAGCTCCGCGAGCTTTTCCCGGACATGGGACTCCTTATGGATGTTGTTCGCCTCGGCGGCCAGGGCTGCCGTGCCCAGAATCAGATCACCGATTGCCGGCTTGCAGCCGGAATAGGAATGGCGATGGAACAGAGCAAACAAAAGCGCCATGGCTCCTCCCAGCATGTTCTCGCCGGCCAGAAAGACCCTCTCCCAAGGGATGAAACAATTGTCAAAAATCATATAAGAATCCGTGGCCCCCTGAGTGACGCCCCGTTTAAAATGTTCACGCGGACGGAGATTATGAATGGTTACAACCTGTTTGAGGCCGTCCCAATCACCGGGAACGGCAAACGACACCGCCCAATCCTTGTCGTCCTTGAGCAGAGCCCGTGTCGGAGTCACCAGAACTTCATCGGCAACCGATGCTTCGGAGATGTGAACCTTGCACCCTTCGACCACGATCCCGTCCTTGAGTCTTTCTTTGATCCTAAGATAAGCGCCGGGATTGGGCTGCTGGGACGGCCTCAGCATCCGGTCCCCTTTCACGTCCGTTTGAGCGCAGCAGCCGATCAGGTCTTCTTTCTGAAAACGGATGAGCCATTTCTTGAAATTTTCATGATACTGCGTTTCGCCGTTGTTGAGCTTATCGGCCTCGTAGGAAACATTGTAAATGGCATTGCTGGCGTCGATGCCCATGCAGCGCTGAATGCAGCCGCCCACCTTGCGGCAGAGCATGCGTGTCATATCCTGTTTTTTGTGGAGGTCGTCCGTGTTCTGGTGAATATGCGTGAAGCGGTTGATGCGTTCGCCGGTCAGATGGGAAACGGCCGTCATCAAATCCTGATTTTCCGGTTTTTCAGCTTCATCGTAAGTAAGGCCGATGGTATTTAAGCAATCCTTCTGAAGTTCGTCGGTCCGGTCGATCAACTGTCCGTCGAAATAGATGTTGCGCTTCATTTTGGATAATCCGTTGATATAGTTCTGCTTGGTTCTCATTTCCCCTCCATATCAAGTCAGAAATCAGGGATCGCTCCATCCGGAGCGATCCCTGATTTTCATTATAGAGCTAAAACCTACAGCCTGTTAGGCTATTCTTTCAGCGCTCCGGTGAAGTTGTCCGACTCGACCTTCAGCGCCGCGCCTTCATTGTTCACGATGGCTGCGATGCGGCCGAAGAATTTCGGAAATTCCGCGCCGATGTAAAACTGCGACGACAGCACGCGGCCGCTGTAGTAGGCGGCTTCCGGGTTTTCCGCGATGATCTTCGCGCGGTCCGGTCCCTTGGCGTCGCCCAGGAGGGCCTTGGCTTTGGGCGTGGTGATGGTGAGGCTCC
>CAZDYR010000593.1:0-1907 GCA_964509625.1 uncultured Smithella sp.
CGGCAAAACCATATGGTCGATTATAACCGAATCCATAAACTGTCTGCGAAAGAGCAGTTAGCTCGACTTTAACTTCCTCTCCGTTTTCTTGATCGAATATTCCATTGTTTGCTTCCATCATCCCTCTGAGATAATTTTTAAAATAGTCAAGACCAACGCTACCTTCCAACGCTGTATTCCGCGGTATTACAAAGTCAGAACACTCAATTTTATCTTTATCTCTTTTATCCGAAATGACTAATTTGAAACGCTTCTGTTTTAGATCAACAGGTTTTAATGGGGTATAGTAGTGATAATCACTTTCCGGAAGATAGCCATATTTCATAGTGCTACCACCAGAGGCACAGGATACCAGTGCAATAGCTAGGATAATAATCATGATTTGACGCATTTTCTTCCTCCTTAACATGACAATTAATATACGTGCCCCGTGTAATCCGGGAAAAACGTAAAATCTATTTTTAGAATGTCGTTATTCTACAAAATAATTATTGAAAATCAAATAAAAATTAATTATTATTCTTATAAAATATCTATAATATCAGATGATATTGAAATTATTATTTCAGGATATTATGGAAAAACTACTATGAAATGCCAGGTTTCATCCAGGAGAACATGTCCATGCATACTGCCCTGAAAGAGTTTCAGCAATTCATCGCCCAGCGCAAACTGGCGGCGGAAAATCAGATTCCGTTTTACATCAACTGGGCCGGCAAATTCATTCGTTTTTCCAATGCTGTGCATAATAAACCATTGAACCTGAAAATACAATTATTTATTGACGATCTGAAAAACAACCCGAAACTGCAGGACTGGCAGATTACCCAGGCCGAAGATGCCGTCAATTTGTACATCCATCACTTCCAGGCGGAAAAGAAATCGAAAGACAATGTCCAGGAGCCCCTGATCAATGAAAAGGCTTTTCCGGATGTGGAAACCATGCGCAACAAAATCCGCGATGCTTTGCGCATTAAACATTACTCCTATAGCACGGAAAGAACGTATATCGACTGGTTTCAGCGGTTTCATGAGTATCTGACCAAAATCAAGAATAAAGACTGGGAAACCGACGGGGCGGATAGCCAGGATGTTCGGGATTATCTCAGCCATCTGGCCATCAAGCAGCGGGTGGCCTCCTCCACGCAAAATCAGGCGTTTAACGCTCTTTTGTTCTTGTTTCGGGACGTTTTGGGAAAAGATCTTTCCGATATCCGCGATACGGTGCGGGCCAAACGCGGTCCGAAACTACCGGTGGTGCTCAGTCAGGATGAAATGGCCAAATTATTGTCTCAGTTGACCGGCAGAGACCTTCTGTTGGCTCATCTGCTCTATGGGACGGGCATGCGGCTGATGGAGGTAGCCAGGCTGCGGGTTCAGGATATTGACTTCGATGCGGATGCCATTTATGTCCGGGGAGGCAAGGGCGACAAGGACCGGGCCACGATCCTGCCGGACGCGATCAAAAAACCGCTGAAGAAACATCTGGCCGATGTTCAAAAAATCCACGAAAAGGACCTGTCCAAGGGATTCGGCGAAGTGTATTTACCGGAGGGGCTTGATAAGAAATATCCGAATGCGGCTAAAGAATGGCGCTGGCAGTATGTGTTTCCGGCCAACAATCTTTCCGTTGATCCGCGATCCGACAAGGTCCGCCGCCATCACATCAGCGCCAATGTTATTCAGAAAGCGGTCGCGGACGCGGTCCGAAATGCCGGCATTCCCAAGCATGCCACGGTGCACACGCTCCGGCACAGCTTCGCGACGCATCTGCTGATGAACGGGGTGAATATCCGCGAAGTGCAGGAACTATTAGGCCACAAAAATCTGGAAACGACAATGATTTACACGCATGTGATGCGCGATATGTCCCACGCACCCAAAAGCCCGCTCGATGTGCTGCTGGC
>CAZDYR010000594.1:0-1893 GCA_964509625.1 uncultured Smithella sp.
ATTTAAAAATATGCGGTTTTTTTATTTTGTCGTCAAAATCATAAATAGTCAGGATAATTAAAAATATATCTTGCATTTCATGTTTTATCTGCTAAGAAAAATAACGAACGTTCGATACTATCTTTTGAATGTTAGCCATCATTGATGTGGTCTTGATCAGCGTCATTCGGCACTCTAAAAAATTAAAAATAATAAGGAGGGGCGGACATGGGGCGTTATAGAAGAATCATCTTTTGGGCAGCAGTCGGCATTATTTTTTCCTGGTCAACTTTAGGCATTGCGGGTGAAATTGTCATCGGCTACACGGGGCCGCTCAGTGGCGTTGCGGCTGAGTATGGTCAGGATATTTATAACGGCATTGACTTGGCCGTCAAAGAAATCAATGAAGCGGGCGGCATCACGGTTGCCGGAAAAAAGTATACGTTTAGACTTGACAGGCTTGACGATCGCGCCGATCCGACGCAGGCCGTCAACAACGCCCGCCGCTTTCAGGCTGCCGGAGCCATCGCCGTTTTCAACGGGGTGTTCACGACGGCCGCTCCCATCATGAAAATTAATGAAGAAAAAGGGAAAGAATTCCTGATGATGGCCTACACCAGCACGCCCAAGATCGAACAGCTCGGCAATAAACTTTTAGTTGTTTCCGCCCCGACTTTCAATGTTTATGTGGAAGTATTCACGGACTGGGCGATCAAGAAGGGCTGGAAAACCTGCGCCATGGTCGTGACGCTGGGCGCTTACGGCGACGAGTGGAGCGAGGCTTTCCGGGAGGCCTGGGTGAAAAAAGGCGGCGTCATTACCATCTCCAAACCGGCCAACTATTACATGGAAACGGATTTTTCGTCGCCCCTGACGGCGGCCATGGCGACAAAACCCGATTGCATGCTCATCGGGGGGCCTTCGGCGACAACCGCCCTGGTTATCGAACAGGCGCGCCAGATGGGTTTCAAGGGCGGCTTCATCATGATTGACCAGGCCAAGCAGGATATCATCGGCAAACTGCTGGGCACGACAAAAATCATGGGAGACCTGATCGGAACAGGAGGCGTGCTGAGCACGTCATTCGGAACCAATGCGTTTGACCAGCGTTACACGAAAGCATACAAGAGAATGACCACGTGGGAATGCGCGCTCAACTATACGGCGATGAACTCGCTGGCGCGCGCCGTTTCCGCGGCGGGGACAGTCAGTGATGTGCATAAAATCCGTAAAGTTTACCCCAAAGCCTATCCGCTGCTTGCCGATAAGTTTCCGTCGGAATTTATGGGGATCACGGATGGCGGCCGCGCAAAGATCTTCGGAACGGTGCAGACCATCAGCAAAGGTGTTTCCGATCATCCGTTTTTAAGCTGCTGGTGGGCGAAAAGCAAAGAGGAATTTGAAGCGGAGCTGAAGGTGTCTCTGTCTAATCCCAGAATTCAAAAAGTGTGGGTACCCGTCCCTTATTGATTGAGGGGTAAAAAATATTATTTTATTGAAGGAGGAAAGTATGTCGTTAAATCAGTTAATCGATTCGCGTGATGTCCGTTTTACCCTGTTTGAAATGCTGGAACTGGAAAAATTGAACCGCTTCGACGCATTCAAGGATTTTGACCGGAGCGTCTATGAAGATACGCTCGAACTGGCGGAGAAGATTGCCATCCAGCAGTTTTATCCGACCAATGCCGAAGGGGACAAGACGGGTCTGAAGTTCGATGCCAAAACGGGCGAGGTCAAGGTTCCCGAATCGTTCAAAAAGGGATTCAATGCCTATATCGAGTCCGGATTCCATTCCCTGGCTCTGCCCCAGGAAATGGGGGGGACCGGTCTTCCCACCAGTATTTCGATGGCCTGCGCCGAATATTTCAATGCCGGAAACACGGCCCTGACAATGTATTGCGGCTCGATCACCGG
>CAZDYR010000595.1:0-1883 GCA_964509625.1 uncultured Smithella sp.
CTTATCTGCAGCGTGGATTTATTCTTTCACCCACGGTACCCGAAATCAGTTCGCCTTACTATTCCGTCGCGGTTTCGCTGGGGAAATTTACCGATGTCGAAAATGATTTCCGTGACGCGTCCCGGCTTTACCCGAACAACCGGAATCTTTTATTCCTGCTGATTGATGCGCTGATCCAGCAGGAGCAATATTCCACGGCCATAACCGAGATTGAATGCGCTCTGGAAATATTCGGCCTCGATGACGGAACCCTCAATGCCGCACTGACGATCCGGGAAAAGATCGGCCCTCTGGAAATCAAAAAGGGAGAAAAGAAGAACACCCTGTCCGTTTGCATGATCGTTAAAAATGAGGAAAAGCACCTGGTCAGATGCCTCAAGAGTATCCGGGATGTGGCCGATGAAATCATCATTGTCGACACCGGATCAACTGACAAAACAAAAGATATCGCCACGATCTTCGGCGCCAGGGTTTTCGACTTTCCCTGGACAGGAGACTTCTCGACGGCCCGGAATGAATCTTTACGCCACGCCTGCGGAAGGTGGATTCTGATCATGGATGCCGATGAAGCGATCTCGCCTTTGGACTATGACCAATTGCACAAGGAAATCGGGAAGGGCGCGGCCAAACCTGCCGCCTATATTGTCACCACAAGAAACTACACCAACAACGTGAGCGTGGTCGGCTGGACCGCCAACACAGGTGAATACCCCGAAGAAACAAGCACGGGATGGGTAAAAAGCGACAAGGTGAGGCTTTATACCAGAAGAGACAATATCTTTTTCACCAATCCGGTTCATGAATTGCTGGAAAATTCCTTAAAGCAGGCAAACGTTCCCATCCACCGCAGCAAAGTGATTGTTCACCATTACGGCAAACTGGATGTGAAGCGCGATGAGCAAAAAGGCCAGGACTATTATCTGCTGGGCAGGATCAAATACGAAAGCGATCCGAATAATGTGAAGTATATCTACGAGCTGGCCAAGCAGGCCCAGGTGCTCAAAAAGGATGAAGAGGCCGTTGAATTGTGGCTGAAACTCCTGGCTAAGGTTGAATCCGATCGTCACACCGCGGATTACAGGGAAATCGCCAGAATCTCTTTCGGTGAACCGGTGGTTGAGATATACATGCAACTTGCAGGTGCTTATCTCGATCTCGAACGTTTTGATGACGCGCTTGGCGCCGGTCGTAAAGCCATCGAGACCCCGGAGCCGCGCAATGAGAACATCCACGTTTACGCCTATTGCGAGATCATCGCGGGATCACCGGATAATGCCCTCATGGCCATTGACAAGCTTCTTCAGAAAAATCCGGATTACATCCCCGCGCAGATGATGAAGGCTATCGCGCTGACTCTTCAGGGGGAAAAGGCAAAAGCCCTGGATATTTACCAGGCGCTTTTGAAGAAAGGCGCCAGAATCACTTTCAATCTCAACACTTTGGCACGGCAATTCATGCTGCAGGGGAAAAGGGACCAGGCCGGGCAGATGATTGAGGCCCTTTTTGACAACCATATTAATGATGATGAAACAGCAAGACTGAAAGAAGAGTTGCAGAAACCCTGATGGATGGCTGCCGAACAGGCGAGCAGGTAAAAAATCCCATCTAGCCCCGCGCTATCAGCATTCGGCGTTCTAGTTCTAATCCGCCGAGCTGCCGCGAAGACCCGCCGCAAGATTCAGATTAATGTCAATGATGATTCTGAGCTTATCCGGTTCGGGATTAGCCATAATCTCAAGAATTCTTTTATCGATAAAGACGCTCAGGGTGAGGATATTACTGCGGATGTCGACAGGCAGGGGATTGTCATCTTTTACCAGTTCCGACTGCAGAATGCTCCAGACCATCTGGTTGGTTCTCAGCGCCTCCGCAAGTTTCGCATC
>CAZDYR010000596.1:0-1882 GCA_964509625.1 uncultured Smithella sp.
TTCGCAGGCGGCGTCAAAAAATTTCTTCTTTTCCGGATTGGCGGACATGCTCTGCATCACGCCGTCATAGAGGTTTGTGAAAATCTTGGGAACGGCGGAAAGCCCCGTGGGTTTGACCTCCTGGAACGTCTTCATCAGCGCGGCCATGGACGGGGCAAACCCCATGGAGCCGCCGCAGGAAATATAGCAGTGCAGGTCGGCCGACAGGCCAAAACAATGCGCCCAGGGCAGGAACGCCACGACGCGCATGGTTTCATTGAGCCCGTATGCCGAAACACCGGACATGGCCGCCCGCGTCAGATTGAGATGGGAAAGCATAACCCCTTTGGGATCTCCTGTTGTTCCGGAGGTATAGATGATATTGGCCAGATCCGACCAGGCAGGTTTGATCGACGGCGCGGGATGGCCTTTTCCCATTTCCTCAAGATCCGTCAGGGAATGATCCCCGGAGCCAAAGATTACGAAAATGTCTTTGAGCGATGGAATCTGACCTTTAAATTCTTTAACCTGTTCATAAATCTTTTCATTGCTGACAAACAGGAATTTGATGGACGCATCGGTAATGATATATTGCCAGATTTTCTTGAGTTCCTTTTCGTACATGGGGATGAAAACCCCGCCCAGACCGTGCGTCGCCTGCTCACAGACAAACCAGGAAGGGCAATTGTCCAGAATAACACCCACTTTTTCTCCCTTTTCCAGGCCCAGTCTCTTGAACGCACCCCGGAGATGGTTGATTCTCTCGGCGATTTGTTGATACGTCGTCCATTCGTATTCGCCGGACGACGGGTTCTTCACGCCGAACAACCTGTTGTCGGACCACCTGGCAGCGCTTTGCTCGAACATATCCACCAGATTATTGGGGCTTGCATAAATGGTTTTCATGTTGGTGTCCGGATTCTCAGATACTGTTTTCATAATGTTCACCTCTTAGGTTTGGATTGTATTTCTCGCGTGAATAAACGCGGGAAAATCATTCTCGATGATCGGCTGAAAAAACGTTTATCGTCAGAAGGTTCAGGGAGTGGACACTGGTTTCTCAGAAGGACTGGCTTGATTCAGTATCTGTAAAATCGGCGTTGCAACCCGTCGTCCGGCAATTCTCTGGGTTCATTCCAACCGGCACTTTGTTAAATTATGGCGTCAATATAAGGAAAACATGGGGGGAAGTCAACGGAATTGTGACCGCCGGTTCGCAAGGCGTCAAAAAGACAATGCCTGCCGGAACTCTGCCGGCAGGCATTGTCTTTCGAAACAGACCGGCCGTCAAATAGACGCGTCGCGATCGGCCGGAAACATTATTCCTATTTAAACAGGGCCTGAATCCGCTCTCCGTATTTCTGCATCACCTGTACTCTCTTGAGTTTCATGGTCTGCGTGATAAGCCCATTGTCCACCGTAAAGTCTTCCGCAATGAAGAGGTACTTCTGCGGCACTTCATAGCCGCCGAAAGACTGGCGCAGATGATTTGTAATGTCTTTCGAAAGATAATCGGTCAGGGCCGGGTTCTTCAGAGATTCTTCCAGCGTGTCTTTCAGAAGCGGCTGGATGTTCGGATCGGCTTTCAGTGCGTTAAAGTCGGGAACAACAATGGCCACATTGTAGTCCTTGCCGTCGCCGTACAGCATGATCTGGAGAATATAGCGCAAAAGTTTCGCCTCGTTTTCGATGCCTTCCGGATGGACGTACTTGCCGTTGGCCAGTTTGTATTCGTCCTTGAAGCGGCCGGTAATGTGAAGGAAGCCGTCTTCATCGAGCCATCCTCGGTCACCGGTGCGGATACCGGGGAAACCGTTCCATTTATCCGGCATCATGATTTCCGCCGTCTGCTGCGGTTTGTTATGGTAACCCCTCATGACACAAGGGCCGTAAGCGATGATTT
>CAZDYR010000597.1:0-1881 GCA_964509625.1 uncultured Smithella sp.
GTTCAACTCCACGCATTGGGCCTCCAGGATGGATTGGCCGGTTTTGTACCGGACGAAATCTTCCGTCTGCGGGAAAAAGACCGACTTGGGGCTCATCAATGTATTGTAAAAATTCAGGTCCACCTGTCCGGGGTCGGAAATCTCGCGGAAATTGAAGCCCGCGTCTTCTTTTACGGGCGCGATCAGCGCTCCTTTCGCCATCAACTGGGCGGACAGATCGGATATTTTTTGAACTGCTGTTTTCTTCAACACAACAAAGCTCCTTACTCCAGAATTTTATCGGAATCATCCACACGAAAATTAACCAAAACGGGTTTATCTTCAATGCTCATGCCGGCTTGCTGACCGAACATTTCTTCGCATTCCCTGGCCACTTTCTTGTGGAATAAATACAGGGGAATGTCCACCGGACAGGCGCGCGAGCATTCACCGCAGTCGATGCAGCGGCCGGCCAGATGATGAAACCGGGTCAGATGATACATCAGGTTGCCCGAAGAATCGGGTGACTTCTCCCCCCATTTGGGTTTGTTTTGATCGATAAAGCAGGGATCGCAGTAACACATCGGACAGGCTTTGCGGCAGGCGTAACAGCGGATGCACCGATCAAACTCTTTTTTCCAGAATGCGAAGCGCGCTTCCTTGTCCATGGCTTCATATTGGACGAGCACATCATAGGGCGAAACTACCGGCTGACCGTGCACTTCTTCTCCCACCAGCACATCGTATATCACCGGATTGTAAAGGCCGCAGGTCGTCTTCGCGTCAATGACTTCTCCCGTTTTGGGATTTTTCATCCCGTAGGCCGGAATCCCCAGGATGACAAGATCGTCGCGCTTGACTTTTTCTTCCTGGATGAGTTGAACAACGGCGCGGCTGTCCGCCGCTTTGACGGCTATCGCAATCTTCGTTCCGCGCGGATAACGCACCAGATAGCGGGCCATATTGGCCGTGCAGTATTCGTTAAAAACGATATCATCCACATCCGCTGCTTTTTTGGCGACGTAGGGCATGGGATGTTTTTCATCAAACCCTTTTCCGTAAGCCAGAACCAGACTCACCGAGCCTGCTTCCAGAAGCTTTTTTGCTTCGGCTTTTAGTCTATCTTCAATTTGCTTAAAGCTGATTGCCATATCTTCTCCCAACGCTATTGAAATCTCATTCCAATCCTCAATCAAGCGCTACCTTTGTTGGCTGCGTCGTCGGCGTCCTCAACGTATACATTATACGCCTCCGGCGCCTCCTCCTTGCCGCCGCGGCATCACCCTGATTTAGAAATGGAACTGTATTTGGTCTGGGGGCCCAGGGCCCGGACCTGCTCGGTAAATTCCCTGACGACCTCGGCATACCGGTTGCCTTCGGATGCGGAAATCCATTCCACGCGAAAACGGCCAGGCTCCATTCCTGAAAATTCCAGGATCTTTTTCGTCACGGCCAGACGTCTGCGGGCATAAAGGTTGCCCGTGTTGTAATGGCAGTCGCCGGGATGGCAGCCGCCGACCAGCACGCCGTCGGCGCCCAGTTGAAACGCACGGAAGATAAATGACGGATTGATCCGGCTGGAACACATCACGCGGACAACGCGCAGATTCTGCGGATACTGCAATCTCGTGGTTCCGGCCAAATCAGCGCCGGTATAAGTGCACCAGTTGCAGGCAATGCCCAGTATTTTCGGTTCAAATGACATGAAAATAATTTCCTTTCTTTGGTCCCTAAAATTCCATCAATCCTTCCATCTCCGCCAACACTTGATCGTTGGTGAAATGTCGGGCGATAATCGCCGCCGACGGACAGACGGACGCGCAAAGACCGCAGCCTTTGCACAAGGCCTCATTGATTTCCGAAACCCGTTTATCGGCATTATAGGAAGGCGCTCCATAGGGA
>CAZDYR010000598.1:0-1869 GCA_964509625.1 uncultured Smithella sp.
CTTCAAAAAGACAAACAAAAAATGATCGCTCTGGTGGACAAGGTTCTGACCAGCCGCGATGAAAAAATGCTGCGGTCGGATTTCATGCGGGGGCTTTAGCTAAGGGCAAGGCTGAAGACTGAAGGCTATAGGCTGAAGGATAACCCCCTTGCAGGGGACGCGAGGCTAAAGGATAAAGGATAAAGGATAAAGGCAGAAGGCGAAAGGCGAAAGGCGAAAGGCCATAGGAGATACCGGAACGTTTTTGATTTTGTAAGAATTTAACCGCTTGTTGCGCTTTGTCCTTGTCCCTTGCACCTTGAACTGTTTTCTGACCCTCAACAAAACGAAAAAAGACCTTCTATGCTGGATTGATCCCTGTCTTCTTTATAATTTCTCCACGGGTAATCACACCCATTCTTAAAATGACAGGTTTCTCATCTGTGACGTCAATGATGGTGGAAGCCGGTGCGCCTGCGGTTTTTCCCAGATCGATCACGGCATCGATTTTGCCGCCGATCTGATCAATGACCGCCGCCGCGTCCGCGCATTCCGGCGCGCCTGCTAAGTTCGCGCTGGTCGCCGTCAGTGGTTTTCCGATAATCTTTGCAATTTTCCGGGCTCCCCAATGGCCCGACAGACGGATGCCGATCTTTCCGGTGTCGGCGGTAAGCAGCGGTGTGACACCATCGGCCGCGTCAAAAATGATGGTGAGCGGACCCGGCCAGAAATTGTCCATCAGCTTTTGCGCGGAAGCGGGTACTTTGCGTACCAATGGATACACGTCGCGGGCTTCGCCGATAATCACGGAGATGGGATTTTTAAAATCGCGGCCCTTGATGTTGTATATCCGGCGGATCGCCTGTTCATTGGTGGCGTCCGCGCCGAGGCCGTAAATGGTTTCTGTGGGATACGCGATCACGCCGCCGCGGGAAACAATGGCGGCGGCGATGGTTAAAACATCTTCTTCGGACTGTGTGTTGCTGACTTTCAGGATTTGAGGCATGAAAGATTTTCCTGCTTCTTTTCCACGTCACTGGCCATCTTCTTGATATAAGCGGCCAGTTTGGCTTTCAGAGCTTCGTCTTCCAGCGCCAGAAAACGCACGGCAAAAAGCGCGGCATTTTTGGCACCGGCCTTGCCGACGGCCATGGTTGCCACGGGAATGCCGCCCGGCATCTGCACGGTGGACAAAAGCGCGTCCAGACCGTGCATGGATGTGGCGTCAATAGGAACGCCGATAACCGGAAGCATGGTCTGCGAGGCAATCACACCGGCAAGATGGGCCGCCGCGCCCGCGCCGACGATAATAACCTTTACGCCGCGCCCGGCGGCCGATTTGGCGAATCTGGTTGTCCGCTCCGGTGTGCGATGCGCCGATGTCAGCATCAGTTCATAGCCGATGCAGAATTCATCCAGAATTTTTGCCGCCTCCGTCATAACCGGCAGGTCGGAATCGCTGCCCATGACCACGCTGACCAATGCTTTCTTTTTGGCGCTTTTTGCTTTCATGCATACTCCTTCAAGTGTTTGAAACGGCGAACATCAAACCAGCGCGATGCCGCGTCTCCTGATGGATTTCATTATCATTTTGCCCGTCTTTAACGCACTTGAGCCGCTTTTGCAAGATGGTTTTTGCCTTGACATATCCGGTTATAATCTTTAAAGTTTCACATATACATCCCGAAGGAGATGATCATGAAAAATAAACTGATCGCAGTGATTGAAACAGACAAAGGTACCATCCGGCTGAAGTTATTTGCCGATGAAACACCCGTGACGGTGGGCAATTTCGTCAATCTGGCCCGGCGCGGATATTACAACAATCTGAAATTTCATCGCGTAATTCCTGATTTTATGATTCAGGGCGGATGCCCGTCGGGCGACGGC
>CAZDYR010000599.1:0-1864 GCA_964509625.1 uncultured Smithella sp.
AAATGATAAAGGCGGCGATCAGGGAAGCCGTCAGGATCGCTTCAATAAATTCTCTGATTTTTGATTTTGTTTTTACCGGTGGAGATTGTTTTTCTTTCATAACACGATAACCTCATTTTCTAATGATGATCAACCCGGAACAAGTGTTGTTCAGGTGATGAATTTAGTGACGTCATTGGATGTGGCCCAAATGGTCAGACAGAGGATAACCATCCAGCCGGCAATGGACAAACCGACAGACATTTTCCGTATGGGGGGTGCTATCTTTTCCAGAGCATAAAATATGACTCTGCCGCCGTCAAGCACCGGCAGGGGCAGCAAATTAATCACGGCCAGATTCAAGCTCAGAAGGCCGGCAAAACTAAAGATTTGCAAATAGTTGCTTTCAATAAACGATCCGCCCTGCCGGACAATACCGATGATTCCGGCAAGGTCACTGCCTGACGTAAAAAGAGAGGGAAGTGAAGCGACGATGCTCAGCATGAAGGAGACGGTATTTTCGCTGGCCAGAAGAAGCGCGGACGCAGGCGACATGTCCTGACCGAGCATGCGGTAAGCACACAGCATCACAATGGCAAAAATGATATTTGCCATGACGCCGCCCAACGTAAAAATGACGCGGCGATACAGCGGGATTGCAAATAATTCTTTTTCTGTCGATATGGCCGGCTCGATATAGCCGCCCAGAGGAATCAACGAAAGCCGGTAATCAATTCCTTTGCGGGTGAAGCCAATCAGTCTCGGCCCAAAACCAATCGAGAAGGTTTTAACAGGAATAGAGACCAGCCGCGCCGCAAAGAGGTGCCCCAATTCGTGCATCAATATAATCAAGCTGATTATCAGGATGGTAAGCAAATAAGCCATCTACGATCTCTCCATTTTCTTTCCGGTTATTGTCCGTCGCCCCTGTACATTACCGGATTACATTTTCCGGCGATAATAATAAACGCCGATCATATATGTATAAATCGATGATAGAGCAAAAACGAGGATCGGATACATCGCATTGAGGGACGGATGATAAAGATAAATCGCGACGATCACCATCAGTCCATAGAGCGCTACCTGCTGTTGCAGGCTGGCGGCCTTGAGTTGAATGAGTTTCTCACGTTCATCGACGATCGTCCGCCGATCAATCAGATAAAAAACAACATAGATTAATGTTGTGATGATCACAATAACGCGCATGATCAATATTTCATCCATAGTGCACTCCCTGATAAAAACGGCCTGATGTTAAAAATCATCTTACATCCTGCTCCTGAGATAGAAAAAAAATATCCTCCACATGCACATGAAGCAACTGCGCAATGCGGAGCGCCAATTCCACAGAAGGGATGAATTTATTATTTTCGATGGAGTTAATCGTCTGACGAGAGCAGCCCGCTTTTTGGGCCACTTCAGCCTGAGTCAGGTTCCCATTGGTGACCCGGGCAATTTTGAGCTTGTTTTCAATCATGTGTTATATGTAACGCATACTTGCTAATATGTCAAGTGCATTTTACATATTGTCACGTAATGCAGACATTTTAAAAAGGAAGTACTTGCGAATTAAAGCTGCTGCTGTGGAATAAACAAAAAAAATAATCCTTTTCAGTAGATTCCCATTGCGCAGCCGCCCGCGAGCGTGCCGCCGAGTTCGCGGCATTGTTCCAGAATTTCTTCAGTGATTTTTCCCCTGGCGATGACCGGCGTAAAAACCGTTTTAAATTTGTAGCCCAGAGCAATGCGCTCGATGGCGCTAAGCGCTCCGCTTCCGTCGTTACCCGCACTGATGAACACGACAAAAGGTTTGCGAAAGACCTTGTCCTGTGCCTCGCCATAAGTCCGGTCGAAAAAATCCTTGATCATACCGGACATGTAA
>CAZDYR010000600.1:0-1862 GCA_964509625.1 uncultured Smithella sp.
GATGCCAGCGCGCTTGAAGAAGCAAAAAGGCTGATCGCCGAGGCCGGTATGAGCGACCGGTTTACGTTTGTTAATGACACGACCAAAACGCTGGACACAGTGGCGGGGGAATTCAAACCGCATATCATCGAAATGGTAGGATTTCTGGATTACCGCCCGCGTCAACAGGCCATTGCCCTGATTGACAGAATCCGCATGCGGCTGCCTAAAGACGGAATTTTTATCACCTGCAACATCCGGAAGAACCGGGAGAAAATGTTTCTGGACTGGGTGCTTTTATGGCCCATGGTGTACCGGTCGGAACATGAACTGGCGGATGTTCTTATCCGGGGCGGCTTCTTACCCGCTAAAACGAAGCTGATTTACGAACCGTTTAAAATCCACGGCATCGCCGTGTGCCGTAAGTAAAGAACAAAAAATGTTTTACATCCTAAAGGAGATATTGAATGCCATCATTACCTATGCAGGTTCAACTTGATCGTTCCTGGTTTTACAAGAATCCCGAAGCGTATCTTGCCCTGCCGGAATTCAGGAAATTTGAAGAATTAGCCGGAGTGTCCGCGGAGGATTTTATGGCCGATGATCATGCCTTATTAAAAGACACGCAGGAAAAATGCGAAGCCCAGAGCGTCATCTTAAATGAAATAAGAAGACAACATTTCGGGTTTGCGTATCCCTGCATCTTTTATACCCACTCATTTCAATGTCTTGAACCGGTGCCGAATCACAACATCGAGCTCGACAGGCTGATCCTGGGGCTGGATATGTGCGATTCGATGCGCCGCAGGCACATCGCACTGTCATACGGCGTGATTCCTTATTGTCTGCACAAAGTCCATAAAACCATGGGAAGGCCTCTGAAGATCAAGAACCTGGGTTCGGGGGTCGGGCTGGATGTGATTCATGCGGTTATGGCTGAGAATGGCAGAGTCGGAAAAGTGTTGAATTACGGCACAAACACAGCGGCCGTTGCGCTCGGCCGTAAAATTGTCCACTATCTGGAGCAGAAGACTGCCTTTCTCCGCCCCGGCATCATCGGTTATATCGAAAAGAGCATGACGAAGAGTGATGAATCCGCGGATGTAATCGTCATGATCGGCGTTTTCTGCGGGCTTCAGGACTTTGCCGCGCAATTTCTGTCGGAAAACGCATACAGGCAATTGAATAAAGGCGGTGCTCTGATTGTATCCTCATCGAACGCCAACATTGAAAAGACCGATCCGCTTGCCAGTTTTTTAATTCAGCACATCGGCACGAAGACTCAATCAGCAAAAAGCTGGAGCCTCAATTTCCGGACACAGGAAGCAATGGAAAAACTGTTACGAGACGCCGGCTTTAAGGACATTGAAATATACAGCGACACCGAATATCCGGGCAAGTCAGCATTGCCGGGTGAAATCCTTTACGGCGTCGACAGTCTGCCGGCCAAGGCCTTGGGGTACGCGCAGTTGGAAAAACCTTTGAATCTGCCATCTAAGGAAGTCCTGGAACGGGGCATTGCCTACAACTGGATTGCCGTGGCGACGAAAAAATGATCGTTTGCAGAAAGAAAGGTGATGTGGTGTTGCAAGGATGAAATTAATATACAGTTTAAGAAAGTATTTACTGAAATGAAGAACGAATATCTCCTGCTCCGTGAAAAGTTAAATGCAGGTGCGGACTTGCCCTTACCCCGAAACATATACCAGGTTCAAATTGAGTCTTTGCTCCTGTGCCCTAATTGTTGTCCTTTGTTCCTATTCCATCCTCAATGTGGGGAATAATGTGGTAAGATCTATAATAACAAAAAAATAACAATGAATGATTATATTCTGGTAGTCCCACGGGGACTTGAACCCCGGTTTCCGGCGTGAGAGGCCTAT